>JASFOZ010000470.1:0-3542 GCA_050116255.1 Desulfarculaceae bacterium | reverse complement strand
CAAAGAATATTGGTTCCCTATATATAAATTAATACAGCAAGTTTTCTATGGTCAACTGTATTTATTAATGCGATCTATTCTCATTTGTGGTTCAGTGTTTACCCAAACCTCCCGGCTTAGTTCTTCTCCAAGGGGGCGTTGAAAAGCTCGGCGATCTGGTCGGCATCGGCGCTGCGGGGGTTGCAGGTGGTGGAAAACTGCGGAAACACATCCTCCACCATCTTAGGCAACAGCTTGAACTCAATGCCGGCATCAGCATAGGTGAGGGGCAGCTTTAAATCGATAAACAGGTTCTTCACCGCCGCCACTGCCAAAGCGCCGTCCTCTTCCGGGTTCCGGCCCTGCACTAGCCGGCCCAAGGCCTGGGCTATCCGGGCAAAGCGCTCCGGCGCAGCCGGAAGGTTGAAGGCCATGATCGTAGGCAGGTACAAGGCGCAGGCCAGTCCGTGGCTGACATGATAATAAGAGCCCAAGGGCTCGCCCATGGAATGAACCAGGCCCAGGCCCGCGTTGGTAAAGGCCTGGCCGGCCAGGCAACTGGCCACCAGCATCTGCATGGCAGCCTCTGTGTCCGCGGTATCGGCCGCGAACCGCACCAAATACCTTCCCACCTTTTCTATGGCGGCCAGGCTCAGCACCTCGGTGATGGCATTGGCGTTTCGGGAGACAAAGGCCTCTATGGCGTGGGTGAGGGCATCGGCGCCGGTCTCCGCCGCTATCTTGGCGGGGATGCCGGATAACATCTGCGAATCCAGAGCCGAGGCCAAAGGGGCCAGATGAAAACCGCGAATCGCCATTTTCTCCTTTTTTTCGGGGTCGGTGATCACCGCCACCCTGGTCACCTCCGAGCCGGTGCCGGCGGTGGTGGGTATGGCGTAAAGCGGGGCGATGGGCCCCTCCACCAGCTTGCCGTCTCCGTATTCCCTAAGGGGCGCATCATACCTCATGCGTATGGCAAGGGCCTTGGCCGCGTCCAGGGAGCTGCCTCCCCCCAGACCCAACACAGCGGTGCATCCCTTTTGCCCGGCGATTTCCAGGGCGTCTTCCACCGACTCCACGGGCGGGTCCGGCACCACCTCATCAAAAACATGAAAGCGCCGCTGGGCCTGCTCCAGGGTTTGGGACAAGCGCTCCACCATGCCGGTTTTACTGAGGCCCTGGTCCGTTACAACCAGGTAGGTCTGGTTATCCGGCAACTCCCGGGCCAGCTCGGCCGAGGAACCAGGGCCCATAAAAAGCTTGCCAGGGCTGAGATGTTGCCAAATCGCCGATTTAGTCATGATCAAACCAATCTTTACAGGGATAGGATATAAGCTCTCTCACAAGCATATTAGCATCTATGGCACTGGATCAAGTGCCCTGAAGCCAACTCCACAACCCCGGGCTCCTCTTGGCTGCATATGGGCAGCCTCTCCGGACAGCGGGGATGAAAAGGGCAGCCCAAAGGCGGGTCGATGGGGCTTGGTATCTCGCCGCATATGGGAATGGCCCGGACCTGGTGGTCAGGATCGGCCACAGGCACCGCGGAAAGAAGAACCTTGGTGTAGGGATGGGTAGGCCGTCCGAACAGGATGTCGGTTGGGGCCGTTTCCACGATGCGTCCCAGATACATGACCGCCACCCGGGTACAGGAATGCTCCACCACCGACAGGTCATGGGATACCAAAAGATAGGTCAGGGAGAACTCCTCCTGCAGATCTGCCAGGAGATTGAGAATCTGGGCCTGAATGGATACGTCCAGGGCTGATACGGGCTCGTCCAGCACGATGAACTTGGGGTTGGGGGCCAGGGCCCTGGCAATGCCTATGCGCTGGCGCTGTCCCCCGCTGAACTCGTGGGGATAGCGCCGGGACTGCTCCTCCGAGAGCCCCACCTTGTCCAGCAGCTCCAAGACCTTTTCCTGTCTGGCTCGCCCGGAGAGAAGTCCGTGGGTCACCAGGGGCTCGGCCACGATACGGTCAATGCGCATGCGGGGGTTGAGCGAGGCGTAAGGGTCCTGGTACACGGCCTGTATGTGGCGCCGGAATCGTTTCAGCTCATTGCCCTGGATGGCGCCGACGTCTCTGCCCAGAAAGGATATATGGCCGCCCGAAGGGAGGAGCACCCGCAATATCAATTTGCCGGTGGTGGATTTCCCGCATCCGGATTCCCCCACCAGGCCAAAGGTCTCGCCGGGGTAGATATTAAAAGAGATCCGGTCCACCGCCTTGACCCAGGCCCTTGCCTTGGGGCCGAAGCCGCGGCGTAAGGGAAAGTACTTCTTAACCTCACTCAGCCGCAGTATGGGCTCAATTCGGCCCGCCAAATTTGGCGACGCTCCGGTCTCCATAAAAATCCTTTCAGGCCTATTTATAGCTCCCGCCACCTGTGACATCGCACCAGGTGGCCCTCGCCCGCCGCTTCCATCACCGGCTCCGACTCCAGACAAGCATTGGTCCTCCGGCTGCACCTGGGATAGAAGCGGCAGCCCCGGGGCTTATTCAACAGACTGGGGGGTTGCCCCTCTATGACGAAAAGCCTTTTTCTCTTGGTTCCCAATTTGGGTACGGATGCGATGAGGCCTTGGGTGTAGGGATGTTTGGCCCTTTTGAAGATGTCTGTCACCGCGCCTTGCTCCACGATGACGCCCGCGTACATAACCGCCACCTTTTGACAGAGGCCGGCCACCACGCCCAGATCGTGGGTGATGAATATAATCGCGGTTTGGGTCCGGCTCTGGAGGCGCTTGAGCAACTCCAGTATCTGGGCCTGGATGGTCACGTCCAGGGCGGTGGTGGGTTCGTCGGCGATGATCAAGTCCGGCCGGCAGGACAGGCACATGGCGATCATGGCCCGCTGCTTCATGCCCCCGCTGAACTGATGGGGAAACTGCCTGAGGCGCTGCCGGGGCGAGGGGATCCCCACCATATCCAAGGCGCCGGCAACCTCCCCCCAGAGCTTGGCCCCTTTGAGCCTCTGATGCAGGGCAAGGGGTTCGGCCAACTGCTTGCCGATGCGGAAAACCGGGTTCAGGGAAGTCATGGGGTCTTGGGGGATCATGGTGATCTGGCTTCCCCGTAGCTTGCGCATCTGCTTTTCAGTGATGGACAAAAGGTCCCGCCCCTTGAAAATTATGCTCCCCTGCACGATTTTACCGGCGGGCTTGGGAACCAGGCCCAGGATGGAAAGGGAGGCCACGGTCTTTCCGCTGCCGGACTCTCCCACCAGGCCCAGGATCTCGCCCCGGTTCAGGCGCAGACTGACCCCGTCCACCGCCTTCACCACGCCGTGGCTGGTGAAGAACTGGGTCTTGAGGTTCTCTACCTTGAGCAGGATGTCGCTATGCAATTGCCGGCCTCATGATTTTAAGTATCAGCCGCGCGCCATAAGCCTTTTGCGCTTAGGGTCCAAGATATCCCGCAGCCAGTCCCCGACAAGGTTGGTTCCCAGCACCACCAGCATGATGGCCACCCCGGGGAAGGTCGCCAGATGCCAGGACACGGTCATATAGGCCCTGCCGTCGGCCAGCATGCCCCCCCAGGTGGGCTCCGGCGGCTGTACCC
>JASFOZ010000469.1:0-3555 GCA_050116255.1 Desulfarculaceae bacterium | reverse complement strand
GGGCAGGGACCCAAGGCCTGGACATGGCTGTAAATGCCTTGGCAGAAAACCAAGACCAAGGACAGCGGGCCAGGCTCCTGGCCCAAGGGCTGTGGGATACTGAAGTTGCCGCCATGGTTAAGGATCTGCCGCGGTCAGCGGTGCTTCGCGAGCAGGGATTCAGGCTGTACTTGCAGGGCGAGGCTGGGGCCCCGGACCTGGAGGTCATAGGCGAGATCGACCTTTTGCTGATAAGGCCAGAGGGCCTCTGCCTGGTGGACTACAAGGTCAGCGGACGGATCGAGCCGGAAAAGTATCGGGATCAGCTATGCTTGTATAGCCTGGCCCTTTGGAGGGGGCAGCCGGATCAGGGCCCGCCGCCCCAGGCCTATTTGTGTTATCTGCAAGAGGGCGGCGCTGAATTGGTGCAGGTGAACATCAGCCCTGAGGACCTGCGCCATTGCCAGGGCAGGCTGGAGCAGGCGGCCAGGGACATAAGCCGCCTGCCCCTGCAATCTCGGCTTGACGACCTGGAGCGGGGCGAGCATTGCAACCCTGATTGCATCCTGGCCCGGCAGGGGCTCTGCACCCCTGGCAAGGAGGCCTGATGGCGACCAGGGCCGGCACCGGCGGGGCCTTTGATAAGCCTGCCCAGCTCAGGGGCAGGGTTGCCCGCATCACCTTTCAGAACCCGGAAAACGGCTACACCGTGGCCAAGGTCCAGGCCCAGGGAAGCTCAGGGCTCATCACCCTGGTGGGCAGCCTGCCCGGCGTGGGCGAGGGCCAGGATATTGAGGCCAAGGGCCGCGAGATATTGCATCCCAAGTTCGGCCTCCAGGTGGAGGTGGAATCATTCCGCATCATTCCCCCCAGCGGCGTTGAGGGGGTCAAGCAATACCTGGCCTCAGGCCTGATAAAAGGGGTGGGGCCCAAGCTGGCCCAGCGCATAGTGGAGGGTCTGGGGCCAGAGGCCCTGGAGATAATACTCAATGAGCACGAGCGCTTGGCCCAGTTGCCCGGCTTCGGCTCCAAAAGGGCCCAGGCCATACACGAGGCAGTCAAGTCCCATGGCCAGATGCGGGAGTTCATGGTGTTCCTGCAGGCCCACGGCGTGGGCGCAGCCACCGCCCTGCGCATCTTCCGGAACTACGGGGCCGGCGCCTTGGGCGTGGTCAAGAACGACCCCCACCGGCTGGCCTCGGATATCAGGGGCATTGGCTTTAAGACCGCTGACCGCATCGCCGCCAAGCTGGGCCTGTCCTCAGACCACCCATCTCGGTTGCAGGCCGGTCTTATCTACACCCTCAGGCACGCCCTGGATGAAGGGCATGTGTTTTTGCCCTATGAGGAGCTCTTCCAGGCCGCGGCCCAGCTCTTGAATGTGCCCAGGGGTCTCTTGGGACCGGCCTTTGCCCGGCTGCACAATGACCAAGAGATCACCCAGGAGGAGATCGGCGGGGTCAAGGCGGTCTACCTCACCGGCATGAAAATACTGGAGGAACGGGCAGCCCAGGGCCTGGCGCGAATGGCCAAGCGGCCGGGGCTGCTTAACAAAACGCGCGCAGCCAAGGCGGCGGCCTGGGTTTCCACCCAGCTTTCCTTAAGGCCCACAACCGAGCAGAAAAAGGCATTGGCCATTTTGTTGGGTTCTGGTCTCAGCATCCTCACCGGCGGGCCAGGCACTGGAAAGACCACCCTGGTCCGGGCCCTTCTGGCAGTGGCTGAGCGCATGGGCGCCTCGGTGGCCCTGGCCGCGCCCACGGGCCGGGCCGCCAAACGCATGCAAGAGGCCACCGGCCACCAGGCCCTCACCCTGCACCGTTTATTGGAATACAGCCCCCAGAAGAACCTGTTTCTGCGCAACGCATCCCGGCCCTTGAACCAGGACCTGGCGGTGATTGACGAAAGCTCCATGATAGACACCTGGTTGCTGGCCCATCTGGTGGAGGCCTTGGGCCCCACAACCAGGCTGGTGTTGGTGGGCGATGCGGATCAATTGCCCTCAGTGGGGCCGGGGCTCACCCTGCGCCAGCTCATCAGCAGCGGGGTGGTGAATGTGGCCCAGCTACAGGAGATATTCCGGCAACAACAGGCGGGAATGATTGTGGCCAATGCCCACCGCATCCTGCACGGCCAGATGCCCAGGCTTCCGAGGCCGGGCCAAGAGGCTGATTTTTACTTTGTGGATGAACCCGATTCCGCCAAGGCCGCGGAAAAGATCCTGGACCTGGTCTGCAAGCGCCTGCCCGCAAAGTTCGGTTTGGACCCCCTAAGGGACATACAGGTGCTTTCCCCCATGCACCGGGGAGGCCTGGGCTGCGAGAACCTAAACCGCCTGCTGCGGCAGGGACTCAACCCCAAGGCGCGCGCTGATCTGCCCTTTGACCAGGGAGACAAGGTGATGCAGGTGCGCAATAACTATGACCTGGAGGCCTTTAACGGCGACCTCGGCTTTGTAAGCGAAAGGCAGGCCTCAGAGTGCCGGGTGGCCCTGGGTGAGCGCATGGTTGTCTATAACCAGCAGGATATGGATGACTTGAACCTGGCCTATGCTATCACCATTCATAAGTCCCAGGGCAGTGAATACCCGGCAGTGGTGATAGCCTTGGGCATGGAACATTACATAATGCTCAACCGCCCTCTTTTGTACACCGCAGTGACCCGGGGCAAGAAGCTGGTGCTCATTGTGGGAAATCCCCAGGCCCTGAAAAGGGCGGTGGAGCATGCCCAGCCCTCCAGGCGGTACGCTGCCCTAGACGTTAGATTAAACAAACAATTACAAAGCAATACATTATAATTTAATGTATCATATTAAAATAATTATGTATGTATTTAAAATTACGTAGTTTAGTCTAAATAATGTATTGATTGAGACAGGGTATTGGTAATAGCAACAATATATTGCCATAAAGGGCCTGCATTCAAAATCACAGGAATGTCACTAAGTAACAGGCCTTAATGCACGGCCGTCTTTAAGGCAGACTGATCGAGGGCAAAAAGGCTGCCATATGCGGAGACCAAAACATGTCATTTTTTGAAGAAATGATTCTGAGAGACTCGGTCGAGATAAAAACCACGCCAGAGAAGATATTTAATTTCATCATCAGCATTGTTGATGATGAAACCTATAAGGCATGGCATGCTGATGACCATGTCAGCTTCAAATGGCTGAAAGGAGAGCCGTGGGCTGAAGGTTCAATCTTATTTGCAGAAGAATATATTCATGGGAAGATCCACAAATTCAAATCTGAAGTTACCCAAAATATTCCAAACAAAAAAATCCAATACAGCCCAATTTCTCCACTTCTTAAAATGTTTTTCCCTAAAAATGAATTCTTAATTGAATCAAAAGGAGACACCTGCCTGTTCATTGCCTCTGTCACTTACCGTGTGGGTTGGATCGGAAAAAAACTGTTCAGTAATGCCATTGATAAAAGCCTGGCAAGCGTCAAAAAACACATCAAAGAAGAAGGAGAGAACCTTAAAAAGATCCTCGAAACAGGTGAAGGCCTTCTTTGAGCATAATCACCTGACATATGGAACTAGGAGGAAAAGGCACCATGCTGTCTGCCGCCC
>JASFOZ010000468.1:0-3555 GCA_050116255.1 Desulfarculaceae bacterium | reverse complement strand
CCGATCCCGCTCCTTCTGACTCATAAGTAGCTCCATCCTCTTCCCTCCCACAAAACAGGAAAGAGGACATTTCTACTTTGCGCAATCCGGACATTACTACTTTGCTCCTACACTGAAACAAGGTTTTTTGACTTATACAAATGTTTGTCATATCATTAAGCTAATTCCTACAGTTCGGCTCAGAGATTCTTTGCCATGTGGCAAACCAGAAGGCGAATACAACTTGCAGCCTTGCTGATCACCCCTGTTTTGTTGGCAGCCGCAGAGGTATGCCTGGCGGCTGATTTGAATGAAATCCACCTGGGGGACAGCCCTTACCCGCCCTACACCGAAGGCAAAGAAGGCTCGACTCCGACTGGCGGCATCGTCCCCAAAATAATGGAAGAGATTTTCAGCCGCCTGGGATTGAAGGTGAGCATAGAGCTTTATCCCTGGAAGCGACTGCTCAAGCTGGCGGAATTGGGCCGCACCGACGGCGTAACTTTGCTTATGAAGACCGGGGAGCGTGAAAAATATTTGGCCTTCAGCCAGGTGCTCTTCGAGGCCCGGGAACTCTTTTATTTTCACAACAACCGGCTTAAGGGCTTCAATTGGCAGACCTGGTCTGATTTGAAACCCTACACCATTGGCCTGGTGGATGGCTTCACCTACGGCCAGGGTTTTATGCAGGCTCTGCAAAAACATAAGCTAAAGGTTGAATATGCACCCTCATCTCATATCAACTTTGAAAAATTGGCAGCCGGCCGCTTGGACCTTTGCCTTGAAGAAGAGATGGTTTCCAAGGCCTGGTTTAGGGCCAACCCGAAAAAGCGCATTTATATAAGACCGGCAGCCAAGCCAGTTACGGTTTATCCTTATTACTTGGCCTTTTCCCGCAAATCAGCGGCCGCCTCCCTGTTGCCCCGGGTCAACCGCATAATCCTGCAGATGCAAACAGATGGAACCATGAACCGGCTATTGGGCCGCAATCAGTAGTCCCCAATGGATATACAGCGTTTTCCATGTCGCACACACCCCGCCGCAGCCTAACCATCAAGCTAGTCCGAATCACCCTGTTGGTGGGACTGGGCCTGGGAATACTGTTAGGCGGCTGGCAGATTGTCTTTGACTTGATTAAAGAGCAAAAACAGACTACAGCCACTGTTTCACAGATAGTGGGTATGGTGCGCGAGCAGGCTGCGTTGGCAGGTTACACCCTGGACCGAACCCTGGCGGCCAGGGTTGTCAACGGGTTGTTTGAATACACGCCCATATACTCCGCTCAGTTGGTGGATGACTTCGGCTCAATATTGGCCCAGCGCGATAGGCCACGGGTGGAGAGCCGTTTGGATTGGTGGTCCCGCCTGGCCTTTGGAGATGAGCTCAAGTACCGTTTCACTCTGTTCCACGGAAAAAACAAGCGGCCTGTGGGTCATGTGGCAGTATCTTTGGACCGCAACCTTATTGCTTATAATTTTATGGTACGCACCGGCACCAACGTGTTGAGTGAGGTAATCCTGGTGGTGGCGCTCTCCGGAGCCTTGGCCCTGGTCTTTTATTATACTGTGAATCGTCCCCTGGTCAGTCTGGCCCGCGAACTGTACCAGATCGAGCCCTCACCCGCCCCACACAGACCCCTGCAAGTGCCCCCTGCTCATGAACATGACGAGTTGGGGCTTCTGGCCGATACCGCCAACCGTTTGTTGGATAAATTCAATCACACCCTGGCCCATAGCCGGGAGGCTGAACAGAGGGTCAAGGACCGTGAGGCCCGCCTGCGCAGCCTGGTGGAATACGTGCCCTATGGCCTGTGTGTTTGGGAGTATCCCTCAGGACAGTTGTTGTTCGCCAACCAAAAAGCATATAACATCTTCGGCTATGGCGAACAGGACATGAGCTCCTTGACGGTTTGGCAGGTTTTGGCTCCTGCGGAACATGATCTGGTGCGGGAGCGCATTCCCAATGAACTCGGCCACCACGGCGCCGTCATGGGGCCAAGCGTATACACCGGCGTGCATAAGGACGGGCACCGCCTTCGTTTCGAAGTCACATCCTCCCGATTGACCTACATGGGAAAAGACGCCATCCAGGCCTTTTTACGCGATGTCACGGAACGGGAAAAACTGCAAAGGCAGCTCCAGCAAGCCCAGAAAATGGAGGCAGTGGGCACCTTGGCCAGCGGAATTGCCCATGATTTCAACAACATCCTGCAAGCGGTATCCGGGTACACCCAACTGCTGCTCATGCACCGAAAACTGGATCCAGCCCTGAAAGACTATTTGACCGAGATCGACAACTCCGCCCAACGGGCTGCGGAACTTGTACGGGGCCTTCTCACCTTCAGCCGCAAGATGAAAGGCCATCTAAGACCGGTGAGTCTAAACCGGGAAATAAAACACATCGTGGATATACTGGGCCGCACCATACCCAAGATGATCCACATAGAAACCAAACTGGAACCAGACCTCAAATCTATTAACGGCGACATCACCCAGCTAGAGCAAGTGATGCTGAACCTCGGGGCCAATGCCCGGGATGCCATGCCAGAAGGCGGCACCCTGCTCATCGAGACCAGAAATCTTAATCTGAGGGAAGACGATCCCCAAGCCCATTCCAACTTGCCACCAGGGCGATATGTTCTTTTAAAGGTCAGCGACAACGGCCAAGGCATATCACCTGAGGATCTGTCTCATATCTTCGAGCCCTTCTTCACCACTAAGGAGGTAGGACAGGGAACCGGTCTGGGACTGGCCATGGTTTACGGCATTATCAAGGGCCATGGGGGGCGCATCACCTGCGCCAGCCGGCCCGGCCAAGGCACCACCTTTGATATTTATCTACCTGCCCTGGAATCTTCCGGCCTGGTTACTCCGGATACCCAGGAACCGGCCTTTGACGGTCTGCCTGCAAACGAAACCATTTCCTTGGCCGATGACGAGGAACCGGCCTGAAAGAAAAGGGGTGTGTTTTATATTTATGTTGCAGATGGCTGTGAAAAATTGTGGAGGTTATTCTATTGCATAGCAATTGGGATGAAGGATTGCGTCCCTAGGATAATCTTCAAAAAAATGGTGGCATGTCCCCCCTCAACTAAATCTTTGATTTCCTGCTCTCCAGACCATCTAGCTTCCAGTATGCCGACGGCCTGCAGGCAATAGGTTACCCCTTGCTTTTAAACTGATGATTGTGGTAAAGCTCAGGTGCATTATTTTGAATTTAAATATAAAAAAAGATATAATAAATTATTCATGCTGTTTTTAAATGCAACTTACCACCTTCAATCGGTGCCAATATGAAAAAAGTAATATTTTATCTATTAATGATTTTTATGGTAACGGGGGTTGTTGGCGGTTCCTTTTATTTTTACAGAAAACATAAGGAGACAAGAACCAACAAACCCATTACCGAATACAAAGAAAAATTAAAAATTTTTTCTAACAGGCAAAAAACTACACCCCAAAAGCAGTATACGGATAACTGGGTAAAGGTGGTTAAATTCGAAAGAGTCCCATACTTAGAGTATCACTACTCGCCCAATATCAGAGGAGATTATGTTTCCACCAACGACCTGGGATA
>JASFOZ010000467.1:0-3566 GCA_050116255.1 Desulfarculaceae bacterium | reverse complement strand
CGGTGGCCATGGGCCTTTATGGCCTCGGCCAGTCCTTGGGCGGTGACACCGGGTTCGGGTTTTTCGCTGGCGGCGTATATGTCCAGCACGTAAAGCGCATCCACGCCATAGAAAGAAGTTGTGAACTCCTCGAACAGCATGCGGGTGCGGGTGTAGCGGTGGGGCTGGAAGCACGCTACCAGCCTCCGGTCCGGCCAACAATCGCGGGCCGCCTCCAGCGTTGCCCGTATCTCGGTGGGGTGGTGGGCGTAATCGTCCATCACGATGATGTCCGGGTCCAAGGTGCCTTTTTGTTCGAAACGGCGGCGAACGCCTCCAAACTCGGCACAGGCGGCCATGGCCGTCTTCAAACCGACCCCGACTTCATGGGCTGCCGCCAGGGCGCCCAAGGCGTTTAGGACATTGTGCCGGCCGGGTGCGGGCAGGTTCACCTGGCCAGCCCTCTCTCCTCTGAAATAAAGGGTGAAGCCGTATCCTTTACCGTTTGGAACCAGGTCCCGGGCTTGAAAGTCAGCCTGGGAGGTCAAGCCATAAGTAATGGTGCGGCGGCGTACCCGGGGAATCAGGCCCGCCAGCCGGGGATCGTCCAGGCAGATGACCGCGGCCCCGTAAAAAGGCACTTTGTTCATGAATTCCACAAAGGCCTCGTCCAGGGCCTGGTCGGTGCCGTAGTACTCCATGTGCTCCCGGTCGAGGTTGGTCACCACCACCACCACCGGGGTGAGGCTGTTAAAGGAGCCGTCCGATTCGTCCGCCTCGGCCACCAAGAACTCACCCTGGCCCAGGCGGGCGTTGAGTCCCAAGGCCCCCAGGATGCCACCCACCACCATGGTGGGGTCCAGGCCGCCGGCGGCCATGAGGGTGGCCAGCATGGAGGTGCAGGTGGTTTTGCCATGGGCCCCGGCCACCGCCACTCCGTACTTTAGCCGCATCAACTCGGCCAGCATCTCGGCCCGAGGGATCACGGGGAGATGCAGCTCCCGGGCCGCCTGCACCTCGGGGTTGTCTTCGGCCACCGCCGAGCTGACCACCACCACGTCCGCTCCCTTTACATGATCTGGGCGATGGCCAATCTGCACAGAAGCGCCCAACTGGGTCAATCGGCTGGTTACAGGGCTTTTTCTTAAATCGCTGCCGCTTACCCGGTGGCCGAGGTTGAGCAACAATTCGGCAAGGCCGCTCATGCCGATGCCGCCGATCCCCACGAAGTGTATGTGCTGATCCCGCTGGTACATCAGGCCCTTCCATTCATAAGGGCCAGGCAGCGCCCGGCGATATCATCGGCGGCCAGGGGACGCCCTAGGGCCAAGGCCCTGGTCTCCATGGCCTTGAGCCTTTCCAGGTCATCCATAAGCTGGCCGATTGCCGCCGCCGCCTGGGGACCGTCAAAATCCCGGTCTGGGATGAGCCTGGCCGCCTCTGCTTCCACCAAAGCTCTGGCATTCAAGGTCTGATGATCGCCGGCAGCATATGGATAGGGTACGCAAACAGCGGCCCGCCCCAGGGCGGTGAGTTCGCTTATGGTCCCGGCGCCGGCGCGGCATAAGACCAGATGGGCCAGGGCATAGGCCCGGCCCATGTCCTCGACAAAGGCGCTGACCTGCACGGAGAAGCCAGCTTCCTCATAGGCACGGCGGACCTCTTGCTCCTCAGCCTCGCCGGTCTGATGTGTGATGAACAGCCTGTCTTTGCGCTCAGCCAATAAAGGCAGGGCCTGAATAAGAGCCTGATTGATGCTGTGGGCCCCCTGGGAACCGCCCAACACCAGCAGATGAAAACGCCGCTTGGGATCGTCCCTTTCCCCGGCCGCCGCCTGGGCCTGTTCCATAATTTCGGGGCGCACGGGATTGCCGGTCAGCCTTACCTTCTTGGGGGAGAAAAAGGCCTCAGCCGCCTGATTGGGGGTGAAGACGGCCGTGGCCAGTCGGCCCAAGCAGCGGTTGGTCAGGCCCGGGGAGGCATTCTGTTCCTGCACCGCCAAGGGGACCCCGCTGATCCAAGCCGCCATTCCCAAGGGGAAGGCCGCATATCCGCCCACGGCCAGCACCAGTTGGGGCCGGTAGCGGCCCAAGAGCCGCCGGGCTTGCCAGATTGATCCCGGCAGCACGGCCAGGGAGCCCAGGCGGCGGCGAAGCCCTTGGCCCCGGAAGGCCTTCACCATCAAGCGCTCCAGGGTAAAGCCTTCCTTACCCAGCACCCGGGTCTCCAGAGGCTTGCCCGTGCCCACGAACGCCACCTTAAGCTCCGGCCGCAGGCGCCTTAACACCTTGGCCACGGCCAGGGCTGGAAACAGGTGCCCGCCGGTACCGCCGCCGGCTATGAGCAGACATCCGCTCATGAGCTCCTCCCGGCTTTGGCCTTGTGGCTGGCCACGGACAACAAAAGGCCTACGCAGGCGAAATTGGCCACCAGCGAGGAACCGCCGTAACTGATAAAGGGCAGGGTCAATCCCTTGGTGGGCGCCAGCCCCATCACCACCGCCGCATTGACAAAGGCCTGTAGGCCGATGATTAAGGTGGCGCCCAGGGCGAGATAAGTTCCGAAAAGGTCTCTGGCGTCCAAGGCTGTGCGCAAGCCGCGCCAGATGAGGACAAAGAACAAGATCAGGACCAGATACACCCCCCAGAGCCCCAGCTCTTCGCCAAGGACGCTGAAGATAAAGTCAGTGTGGGGCTCAGGCAGATAGAAGAGTTTTTGCTTGGATTGGCCCAGGCCGGTGCCCCAAAGGCCTCCGGAGCCAAAGGCCAAAAAGCTGTGGATGATCTGGAAGCCGGTGTCTCGGGGGTCGTCCCAGGGGCTCAAAAAGCCGGTTAAGCGGTGCAGCCGGTAGCTGGCCGTGGAGATGAGCAGATAAAGAACCGGCACCGCCGCCGCCGCCAGCCCCACCAGGTAGGTGAGGCGGGTGCCGGCCACAAAGAGCATTATCACCGCCAGGGCCATCAGGGTTAGGCTCATGCCCAAATCCGGCTCCAACAGCACCGGCAGGGTGAGCATCCCCGCCATCCCAATATGGGGCAGAAACCCACGGGAGAGGCTTTTGATCTGATGCTGGTGTTCGGACAAGGAGTAAGCCATATAGAGGACCAGGGCCAGCTTGGCGAACTCCGAGGGTTGCAGCGAGACCGGCCCCAAGCGCAGCCAGCGGGCGGCGCCGCCGGCGCGGTGGCCCACCTGGGGAATAAGAACCAGCATCAAGCCGATGAGAACGATAAAAACCGCGGGATAGGCCAGCCCCTTGAGGCGTTGGTAGTCCCGGAAGGCGAAAAAGGACATGACCAAAAGGGCCACCGCCAGATGGAACAATTGGTGCTTGAAGAAATAGGCCGAATCCAGATAGCGTTTGCCGGCCAGGGCGCTGCTGGCGGAAAGGACCATGACCAGGCCGATGCCGGTAAGGCACAGGGCGCTAATGAGGATCCAGGGATCACCCGTTTTATAGACCTCCCGCCCTTGGCGGCTGGCCGCTATGGCCGCTTTCTCAGCCATGGGCCGCCTCCTGGACCAGGGCCTGGAAATGCTCGCCGCGCTGGCCATAGTTCTGGTAGGCGTCAAAGCTGGCGCAACCG
>JASFOZ010000466.1:0-3579 GCA_050116255.1 Desulfarculaceae bacterium | reverse complement strand
AGAACTATCAGTACGGACAACAATCCATGAACATAACCAAGACGCTGATCTTTATTCCCCAGATCGGCCTGGTGACCGGCAGCTTACTCATGGGCCTCCAGTTCCTGGCCGAGGCCCTGCGTGAGGCCATGGCCTTGGCGGGACGTGAGCCAAGTCCTGGCGCCCCCTAAGAGGGTAATCCCTATATGGAATCGATTGCACTTACATCAGTGGTTTTGGGGATCATTTTCTTCGTCCTTTTGGGCGCAGGGGTCTGGATCGGGCTCACTCTGCTATTGGTGGCCGGAATCGGCATACATTTTTTTACCCCCATACCGGCCGGCAAAGTGCTGGCCACTATCACCTGGAACACCCTTGATTCCTGGCCTTTAAGCTGCCTGCCCCTTTTCATATTCATGGGTGAGCTGCTTTTTAGAACCCGCATATCACGAAATCTGTTCGAAGGCATGGCTCCTTGGGTAAGGTGGCTTCCCGGCAGGCTTCTGCACGCCAATGTCTTGGGCTGCGCCTTGTTCGCAGCCATCAGCGGCTCCTCAGCGGCCACCTGCGCCACCATGGCCAAGGTCACCTTGCCCGAATTCGAGCGCCTGGGCTATGACCGCAAACTTGCCGTCGGCTCCTTGGCCGGCAGCGGCACCCTGGGGTTTCTCATCCCGCCTTCCATCGTAATGGTGATCTATGGCGTGCTGGCGGATGTCTCCATTGGCAAGCTGTTCATGGCCGGAATAATGCCGGGCCTGTTGGCGGCGGGACTCTATATGGGATATATGGCCCTTCGTGGTTCCTTGAACCCGGCCATAACCCCCAGCGAGAACACCTCTCAAACCATGGCCGAGCGCCTGCGCCTTTTGCCCAAGGTGCTGCCGGTAATCGGTTTAATCGCCCTGGTCCTGGGCACTATCTATTCGGGCTGGGCGACCCCGACCGAGGCCTCGGCGATCGGAGTGCTGGGAGCGCTGCTTCTGGGGATCTTTACAGGAGCACTGACCAAAAAATCCTTTGCCGAAAGCCTGATGGGGGCCACCAAAACTACGGTAATGATGGGCCTCATCGTTATGGGGGCCTCCTATTTCTCCACGGCCATGGGCTATCTGGGCATACCGCGAAGTCTGGCCATGTACGTGGCCAGCCTGAAGCTCTCACCCTATGCCCTTATAGCCGCCTTAACCGTCTTTTATATTTTTCTGGGCTGCTTTTTGGATGGCGGATCGATCATAGTGATAACCCTGCCCATCTGCCTTCCCTTGGTCACCGCTGCCGGGTTTTCCCCCATCTGGTTCGGAATATACCTGGTAATCATGGCTGAGCTTTGTCAAATAACCCCGCCGGTCGGTTTCAATCTATTCGTGCTGCAAAAAGAGACCGGACGGGAAATAAGCTTCATCGTGAGGGCTGCTGCGCCCTTTTTTCTTCTGCTGCTCTTGGCTCTGGCCTTCATCACTGTTTTTCCGGGGATCGCCCTGTGGCTGCCCAGCCGTATGTTTTGACAATCAAGCTGGTTGCCAACTGATGCAGGACCACGAGTTCGTTTTGTTGATAGGAGAGGAATTGGCGCATGCCGCCTAAAGGTCAGGTTGAACCTACAAAGGCGCGGGTGGCGATGCGAAGGGGTGGCTCCCCTGTGGTTATGGCTCAGGAGGCCCTGACCGAAGCCTTGCAGCCGGCCTATGTAAGCGGCAAGGTTGTGCTGCTGAAACCAAACTGCTGCTATCCCACCTCCGCTGGCACCGGAGTGGTGACTCACCCGGAGACAGTCAGGGGAGCGATTCATTACCTTAAGGAGGCCGGGGCCGGGGAGATCTGGCTGGGCGATGGCGCCATATACGGTCTGGATACCGATGAAGCCCTTGAAAAATGCGGCATGGCGCAGCTGGCCAAGGAAGAGGACGTCCGCCTGCTGAATCTGGACAACTGTGAGCCCGTAAAGGTTACGGTCCCCGAACCCATGGCGGTCAAAAACATACTGGTCTCCTCAAGGGCCTTGGCAGCGGAGATGATCATTTCCATCCCGGTAATGAAATGCCACATGCACGCCGGGGTATCATTGGGCCTCAAGAACATGAAAGGCTGCTTGTGGGGACGCCAGAAAAGGGATTTTCACCATCTGCGCGAAAAGGAGGAGTTCGCCCCCTGGCACGCCTATAAAAATATTGACCGGGCCATAGCGGATTTATTCAGCGTATTGCCTCCCCAGGCGGTCCTGGTGGACGCGGTGGTGGGCATGGAGGGCCTGGGTCCGCTTTTGGGGCAGCCCAAGCCCATGGGAATGGTCTTGGCCAGCCAAAACCCCCTGGCCGCCGACCTGGCGGGGATAGCTGTAATGGGCTTTGAGGCCGAGGATGTGCCGCATATATTGCTGGCCGCTGAAAAGGCCGGGTGGCATTCACCCCAAACGGCTGATCTTAACCTGGACCATGATATTCTCAGCGCGGTGACCAGCCGCTTCAAACCGGCTCTGGCCGAAGACCTCTCCAAGCGCTACCCCCAGTTCGACCTGAGAGAAGGCCAGACCTGCAGCGCCTGCCCGGCCACTATAACGGCCTTTTTACTGACCCACGGCCTGGAATATGCCGAACATGCCCAGGTCTGCGTGGCTTTTGGCAAGGGCCTTGATCCGGCCACGGTGCCGCAGGGTTCGATAATGTTCGGCAACTGCGCCGCGGCCTTGAAAGACAAGGGTGAATTTGTGGCGGGCTGTCCGCCGGTGCCTTCTGATTTGGTACAGGCCATCGCGGCCCTGGATGAAAAAACAAAGTAAGTTGTCGATTGGCAAACCGGGTTATTCATCATGACTAGCTATAAAAAGATGAGAGGTAATTATGGCCAAAGGTAGTATTCGCTGGTTGGGTCACTCCTTTGTTGAGTTCACCACAGCAGAGGGAAAGGTGGTTCTGTTCGATCCCTGGACCAAAGAAGACGGCAACCCCGGCGCAGAGATAACCTTGGATCAAATTGAAAAGGCGGACCTGGTTTTGATCAGCCACGATCATTTAGATCACCTTGGTTCTGCTGTTGCCATATGCGAAAAAACCGGCGCCCTTTTAGGCGGCGGGGTGCAGACCGTGGCCCGCTTGCAGCAAGAGGGCTTTGACACCGAAAAAGTCGCTAACTTCGGCGCAGGCTACATGGTGGGCGGCGGGGTAGCCCTGGACTGGGTCAAGGTAATTGCCACCCAGGCGCTGCATTCCTCGGATACCGCCTGCGCCCTGGGGCACATTGTGCAGGCCTCCGACGGCACCACCGTATACCATGCCGGGGATACCGGCATATTTGGCGATATGGAGCTTTTGGGCAAGCTCTATCCCCTGGACTTGGCCTGTCTGCCCATGGGCGGCATCTTCACCATGGATGCCTATCAGGCCAGCCATGCCGCCGCCATGCTAAAACCGGCTATGGTTTTACCCATCCACTACGGTTCTTTTCCCATCATCGCCCAAACCCCGGAGGAGTTCGTAGGCCTGGCCGCACAAAATGCGCCAGGGATCAAGGTACTTACACCAAGTGTGGGAGAACAAGTAGTATTGGGCTAAGCACCACACCTGGCTGGTGAATGAAAATTTTAAAAGCCCTCCCATGGCC
>JASFOZ010000465.1:0-3643 GCA_050116255.1 Desulfarculaceae bacterium | reverse complement strand
AGCACTCCCATGGCTTCATGGTTACGGGCGATGATGGCATGAGCCCGCCGGAACACCTGCCTTTCCCAAAAGGTGTCCAGCCCGTATAGCAGCCGGCTGGGCTGGGGATGGTTGCGGCAGTCGAAGTCCAGGTTTTGCCAGGAGTGACAGACGAACACAGAACCCGGGCAGAAAATCTCCCACCAGAGCAGGGCCTGGCTGGTAAGCCAAAAATTTTCATCAGCCAGCACCAGGATGGCATCAGGCACAGGCCGGGCCGCCGGGCCCAGCCCCCGCCAGAAAAGGCAGCGGTTGGGAGGCTTGCCCAGCATGGGGGCCAAGACCAGTCTGAAGGGCGGGCAGACGGGCCGGTGGGCAGGCAGGCGTTGATAGTTTTCTTTGAAATGACTAGGCGCCAGCAGAGTCACCCGGTGCCCGCAGGCGCATAGAGCGGCGGCTTTACTCTGCTCGGCAGCGCGGACGCTGTTGGTGTCAATGAGCAGCAGGTGCATCAGGCCTCCTTGGAGGCAACGCCAGGGCCGGGCTTGATAATGATCTGGACCAGCTCCTTGAGCTCGGGCCAGGTGAGGCCTTTTACCAATATCAAGGCAGCGCCGTAGACCGCCATTGCCGAGGGGATGCTGTAGGCAAGGTTCCAAGAGGCGCTGATATACAGCCAGGCCGACATGACCAAGGTGGCCAGGGCGGGACGTAAAAGAGAATGGCCCAAGCGGGTGCCCCCCAGATGCCTATAAATGAACCAGGCGGCCTGGCCGAACAGGACTATCTCCGTGGCCAGGGTGGCGGCAGCGGCGCCCTCAAAGCCATACCAGGGTATCAACAACAGGTTCAGACCCACGTTAACCGCCAAACACACCCCGGTGGCCCAGGCGCACAGCCGCTGCAGACCCATGGAGGTCAAAAAGGCCAGTTGCAGAAAGTTTATAAACAAAAAGGCCACCATGGGGCCCAGCCAAAAAAAGGCCCGGCTGGTCTCGCCAAAGTCAGGGCCAAAGATCAACAGGGGCACCTCGGCGCGCACCCCAAAAAGACCCACCGCTGCGGGCAGGCCCAAGATCACCAGCAGGCGCCGGCCCTGGCTGAACAGCTTGGCCATCTCGGCAGGCTGTCCCGAAGCCAGGCTGGAGAGAACCGGCAACAAAGAAGCGCTGACCAAGGCCGGGACCAAACCCACCGCCTCGATGATGCGCACTCCGGCTCCGTACCAGCCTAGTTCTTCGTAGGGCCAGCCCATTGACTCCAGCATAACCATGTCCACCCGGAAGTAGACCAGGATGAAGATATTGGTCAAGGCCAGAGGCAGGGATTCCCGCAGCAGGCGGCCCAAAAAACTGGAGTTGAGGCGCAGGCGGAAACCGCCATGGCTGTACAGAAAGCATAAAGACATGCTTGCCGCCATAAGGTTGGCGGCGAACAGCCCAGCCACCAGGCCCCACAACCCGCCTCCGAAGAGCAGCAGGGTCCCGGCTGCAAACAGGCCCACCCCCCGGGCTGAGATCTTGGTCAGGGCCTCCCGGTCCATGCGCTCCAGGGCGTTCAATCCCGCCAGGCCCAGCTCGGTGAGCCCGGCCAGGGTTTGGATAAGGGAGACGGCCATTACCAGGGCCAGGTCAGGTGGGGGTAGCTCCATCAACCTGCAGAAGAGCCAGACCGCGCCCAGCATGACCGTGGCCAAAAGGCACTTGATCAATAGGAGCGTGCCGGCAAAGGTCGGTACTTCCAGCGGCCTTTTGGCGCCCTCGCGCACGAACAGGGTATTAAGGCCCAGGTCCATGCCGATCAGGGCCAGCGAGGCCACCGAAACCGCGTAGGAATAGCGGCCAAAGGTCTGGGCCCCCAAAATCCGGGCTGCCAGGATGAACAGGGCCACAGAAGAGAGGCGGCCCAGGACCTCGCCCAGGGTTTTAAGAATCAGGTTACGCCCGGCCCGGGCCAGGGGAGGGAGATTTTGATGCCGGGGGATCAGCGACAGGACGGTTCCTCCTGCCGGTTAAGGATTTGGCGCACCGTGTAGGTGGGCTTGGCCTGGGTTTCGTAATAGGTCCGCACCTGCATCTCGCCCAACAGGCCGATGCTGATCAACTGGACGCCGACGAAGATCAAAAGCACCGCCAATATGAGGCCGGGCTTTCCCCAAAGGGGCACGGCAAAGAACAAACGCTGAATGGTGTAGTACAAAGCCAGCAAAAAACCGGCGCCGCCGGCGATGAGTCCCCACATGCCGAATATCTGTATAGGCCGGGTGGCGTATGAGAGCAGGAACTTGACCGCTATCAGGTCCAGCAGCACCCGGGGGGTGCGGCCCAGGCCGTACTTGCTGCGCCCGGCCCGCCGGGGCCGGTGGTGGACCTTGACTTCGGCGATGCTCACTCCCATCCAAGAGGCGATGGCCGGAATGAAGCGGTGCATCTCTCCATATAAGCGGATGTTCTGCACCACCTCCCGCCGGAAGGCCTTTAAGGTGCATCCGTAATCGTGCAGCTTGACCTTGGTGGTGAGGCTGATAAGGCCGTTGGCCAGCCAAGAGGGAATCTTACGGGTTATGAAGGTGTCGCGGCGGTTATGACGCCAGCCGGCGGCGATGTCGTAGCCCTCGTTGAGCTTGGCCAGCAGCTTGGGAATGTCCCTGGGATCGTTTTGCAAATCGCCGTCCATGGTGACCACCACCTTGCCCAGGGCGTGGTCAAAGCCTGCGCTCATGGCGGCGGTCTGGCCGAAGTTCCTGCGCAGGCGCACCACTACGGCCCGTTTGTCCTGGGCTGCGATCTCGGAGAGAACGGAGAAGCTTTGATCTTGGGAACCATCGTCAATATATATAGCTTCCCACTCAAGATCGAGGCCTTCCAAGGTCTGGGCCACTTCCTCATGCAAAGCCTTGATGTTATCGGCTTCGTTATAGACCGGAACCACCACGGATAGGTCCACGTTGTCACCTCGCATGCGCTTGTCGCCTCAAATGCCTGCTTCGGAACCATACCATTAAAGCAGCGGGCGGGCCCAGAATCAACGCCTCCAGGCCTGCGGCCCCAAGATTGTGCCAAAGATTGGCCCAGTCCAAGGGCTGCCGGCGTACATCCATGAAAATCGGGTGGGAGGCCATGACATATTCCCCGGATATGGGCCACCAAAGGGGAACGCCGTAGGGGCTGCTGGAGTCTGCGGTAAAGGCGTCCAGGCCAACCTGGGCAAAATATACCAGGGCGCTGATCAGCCCCCAGCGCCAGGCCTGGCCCTGTTTGCGAAAGACCCAGGCCATTATCAACCCCGCCAGCAGGGCGAACCCGGCTGAATGGCTTACTCCGTGGTGAAAGGCCTCGGGCTGCCCCAGGATCAGGCCTGGCAGGAAATCCAGGTCCGGGGCCTGGGCCAAGGCGGCGAACACCACCACATCCCGCCAGGGTCCGAGCAGGTTCCTGTTCCAGGCCAGGCCTGACCCCACCAAGACCCCGGCCAAGGCGTGCCCCACCGGCGTAGCCACTTAACCCCCGTTGCGCTGGCTCAGGGCGCGCTCAAAAACCTTCTCGTAACGCAACCCGCCGGCTTCCCAGGAGAACTCCTCCTCCACCCGTTGTTTGGCCAGCTCGCCTTTGCGGCGCCGTGCCCCCTGGTCCTTTAACAGCTCCAGTATGGCCTGGGCCAGTCC
>JASFOZ010000464.1:0-3649 GCA_050116255.1 Desulfarculaceae bacterium | reverse complement strand
AGCCTCTGACCCAGCCGCTCCAAGGGCTGAAGGGGCGTGGGTATGTGGGCCAACTTCAGGCGCGGGGGAATATCGGTCATGGCTACATCCTCCTGGTTGGTTTGTTGCTGATCCAACCTGGACAGGCTTTTGTTGCCCGGATTATAGACAGTGCCTGTAAAAAGGCCAAAAAATTATGCCTGCATCACTGCCCAAGCCTGCCTAGACCCTACTTGACCTTGTGTCTGCCTGTGTCAACAAACTATTATGGCATTGATTGATTCAGGTGTCGTTTTTCCTCTCTGTCCTGGCTATTATGTAAATCCAGGGAGAGAACGCCCATGAAGGTTTGTGAAAACTGCGGGCAACTGGTGGCCGAGGATATGACCGGGTGCCCTGCTTGCGGCGGAAATGTGGATAAGGGCCTCGAGCACATAGACGACTACCTCATCCTGGAGGTCCTGCACGAGGGACACGCCTCCATTCTCTGCCGGGCCCTGAAAGAGGGCACAGAAGAACAGGCCATGGTCCGCATCTTCACCCCCCAGTCCGCGGTCACGGACGAGGTGGCCTACCGGCTCAAGCTGGAACTGGAGGAGATCAAAAAGCTGCCTCCAGAAGGATTTGTCCAGCACCAGGAGTTCACCAAATCCTCCCAAGGCCTTTGGTACCGGGTGAGTGAATGGATCGAGGCCGAGAGCTGGGGGGACCTGATCAGCCAGGGCGTATTCAACAACTATCCTCTGGCCTTTGACATCTTTCACCGGATTGCGGCCAACCTTGAGTTGCTGCACCAGGCCGGCCATTTCATGCCCCACCTTATCCTAGACGACATCATGATAATCAAGACCGGGTCCCAGGATTACCAGGTCAAGATCGACTACAAGCTCTCCCGCTTTCTGGACCCCCATATGGACCAGCCCGGCCCCATGCTGGAGCGGCTTTTGGACTGCCACCCGGACATCCAAACCGATAAGCCCCTGGATTTTCGCAGCGACATCTGGTCATTGGGCAAAATCTTCGTGGAGCTTTTCAGCGCCGACTTCACCTCCTGCGACTTTACCCCGGAGGTGGACAAGCTCCCTCTGCCTCACCGGGCCAAGATCCTTTTCAAGTCCATGCTCTCCGAGGACCCGGCCCTGCGGCCCCGCTCCATGGCGGAAGTGGCCGAGATGCTGGCCCGGTTCCGGGACGAGGAGTCTGTTGACGACAAACAACGCCGCCTGGAAAAGGCCATGCCCTCCAAAAAAATCCGGCGGCTGAGTAAAAACCTGCGCTGGCTGGCGGCGGTGGTGGTGCTGATGGCCATCGTCGGTACTGGGTTGTGGTTTTATTTATGGCAAAAGCCTGGGGATAGCGGCGTCCGTTTGGAGGAGTACGCCGCCCGCTACTCCCCGGCGGTGGCCTTTGTCCTGGTTGAGTACGGGCTGCGGCATAAGGAAAAAATCTACTTCCAGCAACACGCGCAAGGCACCGCCTTTTTGGTGGATAATGAGGGGCACCTGCTCACCAGCCGTCATGTGGCCTGTCCCTGGCTGGAAAGCCCGTCCATATACCAGGCCTTTAATGTGCTGAAACAGCAGGGCATGCCGGCGGACTTTTATTACAAACTATACGTCTGGTTCGAGGGCGAAAAGGCCTTTAACCTGGCGGTTTCACCTAGTGAGGAAATCGAGGTCGCTGACCTCTTTTATTTGGAAAACGCCTATGCCAGCGATGGCGATCCCAGGGTGGAGATCATCGGAGTTCCCCTGGCCCCCACCAAAAGACTGCAGGCGGTGGCCGCGCCCCTGCGTAACGACTTTGCGGTGCTCAAGCTGACGCCCCCGCCCCCAAGGCTCACCCCCCTGCCCCTGGAGCTGGCCCTTGACCCTTTAACCGTGCCCCGGCTCACCCGGGTGATCGCCCTGGGCTTCCCCCTGGGCCGCCGCACCCAGGAAAGCACTGTCAATGTGAGCGCCACCTGGGGCCATGTGCGGCGCACCTTTAAGAATTTGCTCCAGATCGACGCCGCTGTGTACGAGGGAAACAGCGGCGGCCCGGTGATCGGCATAGGGGGCAAGGTGATCGGCATCGCCACCGGCGTAGCCAGCAAGCAGACGCCGGGCACTCCCTTTATGCCCACCCAGGTGACTCCCCTATGGAACATCGCCATGGTGCTGCCCATAAACAAGGCTGTGGCCTTTTTGGAGCAGATCAAGGCGGGCCAGACCAAATGGAACGGCCTGTTGGACCTGGAGGTGGAATCCAAGCTCAAGAGAATCCTGGATCTGGCGCAACAGGAACGCTGGTCCCAGGCCCGGGCCTTGAGCAAAAGCTTTTTAGAGAAAAGCCGCTCACCCAGGCTGATCATGGCCGGCGGCATCATAGACCTGTGTACAGGGGACTTGGCCTCGGCCCGGGAGCTGCTTTCCCAATCCCTTTCCATCAACCGGCAGGACAATCCAGCCCTTTTTCTGCTCTTTTTGGCGGATTGGCTGGATGGCAAAGTCAAGGAAAGCCCCTGGGGGCCGGAGCTTTATAAGCTCGATTGGCGCTCCTCCATGCATTTCTTCGGCTATCTGGCCCAGGTGCTAACCGGAAAGATTGATGCCAAAGCAGCCTCTGACGGCTGGGACAACCCCAATGAAAAGGGGTGGCTGTATTATCTGCTGGGCCTTTTGAAAAGCAAACAGGGCGCACTAAAAGACAGCGAAGCCCTGCTCAAACAGGCGGTGCTTTCCGCTGACCCGGATGATTGGGTTTTTTATCTGGCCCTTTCCACCCTGGGCAGGCAGATACAAAAACGCCAGGAAGCCATCGAGGGTCAGGAAGCCTGGAATAAGCACCTGGTGGAGCAGCAGGCCTGGCGGCAGATGATAAGCGCCCATATCGCGGACCACCAAAAACGCCAAAAGACCTTAGGGGAGCTGTACTCCCGCCTGGCCCGGAGCAGCACCGCGATGCCGCAACGCTTCGCCATTTTAAAGAAGATAAATGAACTGGTGCCCGAGGACCGGGACATCATCGCCGGCCTGGCCTATATGGCTGCCATGCGCGAAGATTGGCAGCAGACCAAAGATTACATCGCCCAGTACATGAAAAGGCCCGGCCGGCAGAGCATAGTCCGCCTGGGTCTGGGGCTTCTGGATGCCGAGCTCTCCCATGTCATGGGCAAGCATGACCAGGCCCTGGCCGAGCTCGATAAGTATCTCAAGGTCACCACCGAGCCCTGGTTCCGCAGCCTGGCCGAATGCCTGTCGGGCAAGCTGTCCCCGCAGGAATTGCAAGATAAGATAGGCTCCAACCCCCAAAACCTGCTAACCTTTAACCTGGCCATGGGGCTTTGGGCCGAGGGCAACGGGGAACCGGACAAGGCCAGGAAGTATTACCGTTCGGCCATGGAATCCCTTCTGGACGAGCAGCTGGAGTATGAGCTTGTCAAAAGCCGCCTGCGCAAACTCAGGAAAACGGGCTGACTGAATTAGCCCTGAGTCTTGAAATGGGGTGACAGCGTCTCTGGCAGTGTTATCGCTATAAGCAAGATGGGCAGGGGTTCTTTGAGAACCGCCTAACCTTGCGCCCCTTGCCCGCCCTAGACACCCGAGGACCCAACCCAAAGGAAAGCCAAGGTCCACAACCGTATGCCTTCATCCGATAACATCACTATTAGCCGCGGCGCTCCCTCTGA
>JASFOZ010000463.1:0-3650 GCA_050116255.1 Desulfarculaceae bacterium | reverse complement strand
GGGCGCTGATAACCCCAACAAGCTCAAGGTCTTGTACCATCGCGAACTGCGCAAGCTCAAACTGACCACACACAGCACTTTGGATTACCAACAGAGGCTGGAAAGCGCGTTTCAGAGGAGGCTGGATGAGCTGGCTGAGGAGATGTTGGAGAGGGTCGGGACGCTGATGTCCCAGGAAAAGGACTTGAGCGGTTTGATCAAGCATTTTGATCAGGCGTGGGAAGAGGGGCTGGAGTTGCCCCTGGGCCGGGACCGCCAGCAAAGCCTGCGGGACCTGCTGGAACTGAATGTGGAAAGACTCAGGGCCGAGCTTTTGCAGGAAGTAACCAAAAACTTGGCTGCCACGGACAGCTTTGCGGATTTGGACAAACTCTGGCAGAAGGTTAAAGACGGGCTTAAACAAAACCGCAGTATTTTGGGCAAGAGCTTCGAGATCCTGGTGGCTGAACGCTTTGATGAACGGACCAGGCAGCTAAGGGCTGAGACCGATTCCGAAGGCCAGGCGAACAGGTCTTGATCGCCGGCCGCCCGGCCGCCAGGGCTGGGCCCCGCCGGCCGGGCGGCAAAGAGTTGCTATTTGAGAACGTTGCACGGGGGCGTCCTGCCCCCGATGCAACCTCGGTTTGGCAAAAGCATGGTTTTGCCAAACCTCGCAGATTGCTCGCCATTTCTGGCTCGCAATCCGGCGGGCCATCCTTGGCCCGCCAGAGGCCTTGTCAACAGCTAGGCTGGTTTTTGTGGTTTAAGATATGGGTTTATAATCTATAGTACTTTATTTTTCCGCGCATCGGCCTCTATTCACCATAGCGTTGCTTATGCAGGACGGCCTCCAGGGCGCGTTTGGGCACAAAATGCTGCTCTTTTTCATCGCGCCAGTAGCGGATAGCGTCCAGGTCGGTCTGGTCCGGCTTGAGGTCCACCATCTTCGGGTGTTCGTCCGGGTATCCCAAGGCCACAATGCTGTCGAGTTTGAGCTCAGGGGGCAGTTTCAGCAGCTGGGTTGCCTTGGGGTAATTAATGCTTTTTAGCCAGCAGGACCCCAGGCCCTTTTCCATGGCCACCAAACAGATGGTCTGAATGGCCGCCCCTACGTCATATTCGGCGATGTTTTTTACCTCATATTCCTCACGCCTGAGCACCGCCAGGTAGGCGGTGGGCTCGTGTCCCGGCTTGGGGTCCCCGGCCGGAGCGATGTAAGCCGCCCATTTTAGGCAAGCCAAGATTTCCTGGCAAAGATCTGTTTCGTTTATGGCCACGTACTCCAGCGGTTGACGGTTGGCCCCTGAAGGCCCCACCCGGGCCGCGTCCACCAGCTCGGCCAGGATCTCGTCGCTGACCGGTTTTTGATCAAAGCTGCGCACCGAACGGCGTTTGAATACAGCCTCTGTGACATCCATGGTTACCTCCTTAGGAAAAAAGATGAGCAGGCTTGTTTACCATGCCCACCAAATTAAGGCAGAGATTCCGGCCACCCAGAAATTGGCGTCGATCAATCCCTCGCTAAAGGCCCCGGGCGTAAACAAGCGGCGGGTGAATCCGATCTGCATGGCAGTGAGGCCTGCCAAGGGAATAAGCATTACCCAAGCCAAAAAAGAGGCCATTCCCAGCAGGGGCGCCAGGAACAGGACCGCCCCCAGCCCGGCGGTTAGCCCCCATAGCAAGCGGCGGGTCTTGGCCTCACCCAAGACGATGGGGATGGTCTCTTTGCCTACGATAAGATCACCCTGTACATCCAGGATATCAAACCAGGCGCAACGCACAAAGACCATTACTCCGGTGAATAAAAATGCCATGAAACTCAGCCAGGGCTCGAACTTTTGATATACAACCGCCGGGAGCAGGGCGACTATAAGCGCCCAGGCCAAAGCTGCGCTCAGGGTCTTGGACCCGGGAATGTCCTTTAGGCTGTGGATGGCAAAGCGGCGCTTCGACCTCCTCGGTATCAACGGCACTGAATACAAAAGCCCCAATATGCTCATAACCGCCACCAGGACGAATGGTATCTTTCCTAAAAGGGCGCAGAGCACAATCGCGGCCAAAGATGAGATCACCCCTGATCCGATCAAGAATAGCTTGTGCTTGGCCAGAAACTGGGCCCGGTCCGGTTCGTTATATTGGCCGGCCTCGGTGTCCAGAAACTGATTCAAGATATGCATGGCGTAGATGTAGCACAGGGATACGCCCAGTAAGGTTGGGTTCAGGGGAAGGCCTTGCAGGAGGCTGGCGGCTATGGTCATGGCCGCCGCCCCCAGGGCCACCAGTATCTGGCTGCGCACCATGAAGCGGAAGACCCGGCGGCCCCAAAAGCTAAGCCCCGCCTCCTTGGAGGAACGGATTGCGGCGAGCTCTCTGGTGACCTTTTTGATCATCCAGTTGGGCGTGCTGGCGCCTGCGGTTACGGCTACGGTCCCCAGACCGGCCAGCCGGTTTCGGTCCAACTCGGTTTCGCTCTCCACCAAAAAAGTCTCAGCCCCCTCCTGACGGGACAATTCGGCCAGGCGGCGGGTGTTGCCGCTTTGGCGCCCCCCCACCACCACCACGCCTTCGACCTCGTCGGCCAAACGCCTTACTTCGTTTTGCCGGTTATGGGTGGCCTCGCATATGGTGTTGTGCACCTCCACCCGGGGATAGCGGTCCTTGAGGGCCTGGGCCACGCGCAGGAAAAGCTCTTCGTTCTGGGTGGTCTGGGCCACCAACTCGATCCCGGGGAGCTGGGGCAGATCGGCCACTTGCTCGACTTTGCTGACCACATGGCCTCTGCCTCCCTCGGCATGCCCCAAAAGCCCCACCACCTCGGGGTGCTCAAGGTCGCCCACTATGACCACATGGCCTCCCGCCCGGGTCACCCGCCTTATTATGGCCTGCACCCTGACCACCCGGGGGCAGGTGCCGTCCACCACCTGGGAGAAGCCGGCCTCTTTCAAGCCGCGCTTTTGCTGGGGAGGCACCCCGTGGGCTCGAATAATCACGGTGCCGCCGGTGCGTGAGCCGGGCGGCGGGACCTGATCCAGTATCTGGATGCCCTTTTCGGCCAGAAGGTCCAAGACCTGGGGGTTGTGGATCAAAGGGCCGAAGGTGCTTACCTGGCCCCGGTTTTGGTGGGTGGTTTCCAGGGCCAGGGCCAGGGCCCGGTGCACCCCCATGCAAAAACCGGCTGTACGCGCCACCCGCACCCGCATCAGGCCACCTCTTTTAATCCCTCAAAATATCGGACTGACAGGCGCCACAATTCCTGGAGATCCTGGGCCGGTCCCGCAGCGCGGCGGAAGGCGGATGCTCCGGGCAGGCCCCGGGTATACCACATCATGAATTTGCGCATGAAATGGAGGGCATGTCCCTGGCCTCCCAATTGTTGGGCCAGCAGCACATGCTCGCTCAGGGCCTGACGCCGCTCTTCAAGGCTAATTTTACGCACCGGCCTTCTCGCCAGGCGGTCCGCCGCCCTGCCGAAGATCCAGGGGTCGCCCATGGCTGCCCGGCCTATCATCACTGCGTCACAGCCCGTGGTTTGCAAAAGGCGCACCGCTTCGGCGGCGCTGGCGGCGTCACCGTTGCCTATGACCGGCAGCGGGCACCATTTCTTGAGGCTGGCTATGGCCTCCCAGTCGGCCTGGCCGCCAAAACCCTGGCTGACCGTGCGGGCGTGCAGG
>JASFOZ010000462.1:0-3655 GCA_050116255.1 Desulfarculaceae bacterium | reverse complement strand
CAGACAATAAAGACCAATCCGGATGATTTCGATATTCTCATTACGGATTATTCCATGCCCCAACTCACAGGTTTGGAACTTGCTCTGGATTTGAGCGAAAACAATATAGACCTGCCGGTCATGCTGATATCGGGTTTCTTTGGCAAGAACATTGAACAAGCAGCCCGCGAGCTGGGAATTACAGAGTTGATTACCAAGCCCATAAACACCTATCAGCTCACCGATGCCATCCACAGGCTACTTTCTGAAAAACAAGCGTAAATCTTATCGCTACTGATTATTTACGGTTCATCCGGGATCAGGGAACCGAAATTTCAGGATACGGCCAATACCAATATCACCTGCAAATAATCCGAAATGGGCCGGCGGCGACGTGCGAACCTAGACTGAGTCCCCTGATCCTGCCCATCGCTGACCATGACCACTGCTGAAATATCCTAAAGGGATTATAATTTTCAGCATGAGGCATACCCCATTATGAGACTATCCTGGCTCAGCCGGGCCGGAAACGCATTCTCAACTTGACGGCTGCCCGGGGAAAAGGAGTATAAGTTACATATCATCAACACCCCCGTGCCGTCCGCATAAAACCGGCAATTACAAAGAGAGGAAGCCATCGCCCCTGATACTAATATACTGTTGGTGCAGCCCCCGATTGCCAGCCCCGCCGCCCCTCCCTGGGCTCTGCCCTGGGCCGCTGGTGTCTTGTTCGGGTTTGGCCCAAGCCTGGAGCTGTACGATGCCAGCCTGGACTTTTTTTTAAGCCATGCCCTTAATCCGGCCGCCTTAAAAGAGCACCGAGAACGCATTGTCATGCGGCAATCGCAGGGGCAGTACCATCGGGCCGCCAGCAGCATCCAAGAACTGCTAAGCCATGTCGTATCTGACCCGAAAGAGTGGAATCAAAAAATCAGCCAGGCCCCAGACCACCTCCAAGCGTTGCGCGGTTTAGGATTTTATGAACCTGAACCCTGCCTGGCCGCACTAAGCGGGATTGACCAGCTTTTGACCTTGGCCTCCCTGGCCTATCATCCCTGTGTCATCTCCAGAGACTCATTCATGCACCCAGGGCAAGGCCCCGGCGGGCAATTGGATCTTTTTTGCGGGGACCTGGATGCCAACCCCTTTGGCGGTCTGTGCAAACAAGGACTGGCCCCCAGGCTGAAGAACCCAGATTTGGGCCTGGTGGTGATCTTCGTCTGTTCCGCCAGCCAGGTATGGCCGGCCCTGACCATGGCCCGTTTTGCCAAAACCCAATGTCCAGAGGCCCGGATTGCCTTGGCCCTGGACCCGGCCAGGCCGAATCCAAATCCGCCTGATCCCGATACCTACTGGGATGCCTTGGTTCCTCTTGACGACCCCAGGCCTCTAATGGACTTGGCCGCCGGTGTGTCAGGTCTGGAAGCTCATCCCCGAGACATTTCACCTCCCGACTTCACCGGTCTGCCTCTGGAGGATTATCTGGCCCCGGAACCGGTGTTGTCCCTGCGGGCAGTGGACCCACAAGGCGGCTTGATGCAACCGGCGGCGCTGGCCCAAACCCTTGAGCACACGGCCAAGGCGCATCAATGCAAGGCCTTGCGCATAGTCCAGGATCTTTTGAGCCCTGATTTCATCAGGCAGACCGGGCTAAACCAGCCGGATTTTATCCTGGGTATGGAGTCCTCGCTGACAGGCCCTTGGGCCAAAGAAGATATAGCCGCGGTATACGAGGCCGGAGTGAGGCTGATAACCTGGCAGACGCCGGCCGGCAGCCAGGAACAGGTCAAGGACCTGACCAAGACCCTCTGGGCTTCATCCAAGGCCGGCCTCTGGAATCATATCGTCTTGGCAAGCCCCCAAAACGGAGGACTGGACCCAGCTTTAGCGCGCTTCATAGCCACCAATCCCCATCTATGCCATTCCCGCCAAAGCCCGGCCCCGGCAGAGCCCGAGGGAGCGGAACCCGGAGCCCAGGGCGCCACGTTGGAGATAACCACCGCCTATTCCAGCCTCTCGCCGCTGCCTGGGCATCCTTTTTGGAATCATCTCCTGGATAACGCCTACCTCCTTCTCTTGCAAAAGAAATGGGGCCGCAAGGAGCTGTTCCGCCTGCGGGTGCGCGACGACGGCTGCACCACCTACACCCTGGGGCAAAACCTGCAATTTCTCTACCTGCCTCCAGAGGAACTTCCTGACGGCTTTTTTGAGGACATCTGCCGCCTGGTGGAGGCCGGCGAGGCCGTGGGTACCAAATGGATCCGCTACAATCTTGAGCGGGCTTTTCTCATCGGCCATGCTGTGGAAGAAGGAGTGGTGGTGGGTACGGTCAGCCTCAAGCACCCCCGGGAAGAGTTTTTGTCCTCACTGAAGCAAAAGACCGGCCTGGACCTGAGCAATTACGTGGAAAGGGGCTATAATTCCGCCCGCCCCGAGTACCGCGGCCTGGGGATCGGCACCCGGCTGGTAAAGGGGCTGACCCGCCGGGCCACTGAAATCGACCAAAAACTCTATTCCACCATTCATGAAGACAATCTGGTGGCACAGAAGATCGCCCTGGATGCGGGCACCAAAAAGGTAGCCACCTACTTCAGCGATGCCCTGCACAAAAATATCGGGGTCTGGATACCCGAGTGGATGTTGGATAAAGACCAAACCTCATAAAGAGCCGACCAGGTACCGGAGCCATTCCATGCGTATAGCCCTTATCACGGTAAACGACTTTACTTTTCATCCCAACCGCCGCCTGCAAGAGGCAGCCCTTCCCCGGGGCCATGAGATCACCCTGATAAACCCCTACCGGGTTCCCTGCGCCATTGGCGGGGACGCCTTGGACATTTTGGGCTGGGAGGATGCGGCTCAGTTCCAGGTGGTCCTGCCCCGGCAGGGAGCCCCCATCGGGGATTACGGCCTGGCCTTGATCCTGCAACTGATGCACATGGGCATCCCGGTGGTGAACGATGTCCATGCCGTGCGTATCACCAAGGACCAATACTTGAGCCTGCAAGGGCTGGCCGCAGCCGGGCTGCCGGTGCCGGATACGGTTTTTGTAACCACCGAAGAGGGCTTTGGCCGGGCCGTGGAGCGCCTGGGAGGGTTTCCGGTGGTGGCCAAGCAGGTAAATTCCTGGGGCGGCCGGGGGGTGGTGCTGGTGGAAAACCAGCGGCACCTGGAGATGGCGGCTGATTTCGTGCTGGAGGAACGCAAGGGCCTGGTGGTGCAGCGGTTCATACCGCCCCAGGGGCGAAGGGATCTCAGGGCCTTGGTTATGGGCAAAGAGGTGGTGGCAACCATGGAGTTGACTCCCAAAGAGGGCGATTTCAGGGCCAATGTCCATCTCAGCGGCAGGCCCCAGGCGGTGGACCTGCCTCTGGAGTGGAAGGACATTGCGGTCAAGGCCGCCGCGTCCCTGGGGGTGGAGATCGCCGGTGTGGATATGATCATAGAGCCATCCGGCCAACCCCGCCTCATCGAAGTGAACCACTCCCCCGGCTTTAAAGGGCTGGAGGCAGCCACGGGCATGGATATCGCCGGCCTCATGATCGATTATCTGGCTCTAACCTACCAAACATAGGAATAAATTTTTTTTGCATCTAACTTTTTAGGAATTACTCTTATAATTAATCTACAGGCGTCCGCGGCCCCGCCCGCCGCCCCAACATGCCGAACGGGTCAA
>JASFOZ010000461.1:0-3692 GCA_050116255.1 Desulfarculaceae bacterium | reverse complement strand
AGACCATTGGCATGAGAACCGTGTTCGTGCCCGTGGATATCGGCGACAACCTCCGGGGTCTGGATCTGGAGCATTTTTCCATCCTCAACCACCTCAATCAAAACCCGGAGACCAGGGTGGCCAAAATGGAGGTCCGGGTCCAGGCAGCCACGGTAATGGATCTGGAGGCCGAGCTAATGGAGGTGGAAGAAAACAGCACCATCCTGGTCCGCAGCGTGGTTTTTTGGGATCTGGGCGGCCGCCCGGTTATGGCCGGCCGGGTCATTTATCTGTCGCAGTATGTCAATCTTAAAATGGAGATCACGGCTGAGTCTGTGTCCAACGGGTGCAATATCAAGGAAATTCCGGCCATTGATTATTGGGGTTGAGCCGTACCAGGGCAGGTGACAACGCTCTCCCCTGTCAGCCATTCCCATCCGGCTGCTGTCTAACGCTCCTGACATCCCCTACACCTAGGTCCCCCGGCCGCAGCCAGGCGGCTGCTGACCATTAACTCAGGCCCACGAAAAAAGGCCCGGGGCCCCTGAATATTGGTTAGACCAAATCTAGCGATCCCAAAGCATCAGCGATCTTCTGAGCTTTCCCCCAAGCTTGCCCTCAGCCTTTCCCCGGCCTTCATTATAAATCTATTTTTATAATAATTAACTATAGATACCAGCACAAAACGTGATGAGGCCGGACCTGTCTAAAGCATAAAAGAGACCAAACATAGCAAATCCTGCGGCGCAAAAGCCATGCCCCTGAGCAAGGCTGCCATTACCCGCCATTAGCGATTCCATATTTTTTTAGAATTGTTCCTGGGTAACTAATTATTATTAATACAAATTATATAATACAAATCCGAATAAACCCTTGCCAAAAATCAATTCCTGCCTTGAAAAAGACTTGAAATCCAGCCACAATATGATTTAATGGTCTAACCAAAGCAGAGAGAACAAATTTGGTGAGGCATGCTGTGCCCCAAAAGGCTTATCACAATATTGTCGAACAAATACAAGATGATATCTTGGAAGGCCGGCTGCTTTCCGGGGAACGGCTGCCCCCGGAAAGGGAGCTCACCGAAATCCATCAGACCAGCAGAGGCACCATACGGGAGGCCCTGCGGGTTTTGGAGCAAAAGGGGCTCATCAGCATAAAGATCGGGGGCAAAGGCGGTGCGGTGGTAAACACCATCACCAATGAGATGCTCAGCGACAGCCTGGATCTTTTAATAAGGTATCGAAAGATTTCCCTGCCAGAGTTGGCCGAGTTCCGCGAGGGGGTGGAGGGAATCGTGGCCAGCCTGGCCGTGCAGCGGGCCACCAAAAAAGACCTCAAACATCTAAAGGACCTGATAAGTCAGGGTCAAAGGCACATGAAAAGAGGCCTTGCGGGCTGGGAGGATTTCATCAAGATTGACAGCCAGGTGCACCTGGCTCTGGCCAAAATGGCCCGCAACACCCTCTACGAAACCGTGATCCATCTTATTTACCACAACATCCGCAGGTATTTTCACCGCTATCTGCCGGCGACCACGGAGAACCTCGAAGAGATGTTCCAGGACCTTCAGGATATCGTAAAGGCCGTGGAAAACGGCGAGTCCTATAAGGCGCGGGTGCTGATTCAGAGCCACGTGTTCCGTTTCAGCCGGCTTATGGAAGTTCATGCGGACCATTGATCGCTGTCACATGCTCTAAACCACTTTTGGTGGGGATTTGGAATTCATGTCTGATAACCGTATTAAAGAACATCCCATCCTGGAAGTGCCCAAGGGCAAACTGGTCCGTTTCACCTGGAACGGCCAAGAAATGCAGGGCAAGGCCAAGGAGCCCATCTCGTCGGCGCTCATCGCCAACGGGGTGAAGGTGTTCGGGCATCACCACAAGGACCATAGCCCCCAGGGTCTATTCTGCGCCAACGGCCAATGCTCCCAATGCCTGGTCATTGCCGACGGCAGACCGGTGAAATCCTGCATGGTCCCCCTGGCCGAAGGCATGCAGATAGAGGCTGTGGAGGGCCTGCCCCGCCTGCCCCAGAGCGGAGCCCCGCCCGTCATGAAGACGCCTCCGGACCTGGAGGTGGAGGTCCTTATCATCGGCGGCGGCCCCGCAGGCCTGGCCGCGGCAGTGGAGTTGGGCAGGCTGGGGGTAGACACCCTGGTGTTGGATGACAAAGACCGCCTGGGCGGGAAGCTCCTCTTGCAGACCCACAAGTTCTTCGGTTCGGTGGCCGATTCCCGCGCCGGCACCCGGGGATATGAAATCGCCCGCATCCTAGAGGATGAGATCGCCACTCTGGACCCGGTGCAGACCTGGTTAAGGGCCACTGTGGTGGGGGTCTTTTCCGACCAGGTGGTGGGCGTGGTCAAGGGCAACCTGTACCGCCGCATAAAACCCCAGCGGCTCCTTATCGCCACCGGCGCCCGGGAGAAGATGCTCTCCTTCCCGGGCAACACCCTGCCCGGAATCTTTGGCGCCGGCGCCTTTCAAACCCTGGTCAACCGGGACCTGGTCAAGTGCTCTAAGCGGGTGCTCATTGTGGGAGGCGGCAACGTGGGGCTCATCACCGGCTATCACAGCATCCAGGCCGGTATCCCGGTGGCGGCCCTGGTGGAGGCCCTCCCCCACTGCGGCGGCTACAAGGTCCACGAGGACAAGCTGAGGCGCCTGGGGGTGCCCATCTACACCTCCCACACCGTGGTCAGCGCCCAGGGCGGTCAACAGGTGGAATCAGTGACCATCGCCGCCCTGGACAGCGACTGGCAGGTGGTGCCGGACACCCACAAGACCTTTGCCGTGGATACGGTGCTGATCGCGGTGGGGCTCAATCAGGTGGACGAGTTTTATCACAAGGCTAGGAAATGGGGCCTGCCGGTTTGGGCGGCGGGCGATGCCCATGAGATCGCCGAGGCCAGCTCGGCCATGTTCAGCGGCAAGATAACCGGCCTGAAGATCGCCCAGTCCCTGGGCCTGTACAGCGGCGAGATACCAAAGGAATGGGACCAGAAGGCGGAGATACTAAAGGCCCGTCCCGGCCAGCCCGTGGCGCGGGAAAAGCCCCAGGCCGAAGAGGGCGTTTTCCCGGTGCTGCACTGCGTGCAGGAGATCCCCTGCAATCCCTGCACCTCGGTCTGCCCCTCCGGCGCCATCAAGACCGAGAACAACTCCCTTTTGGGTCTGCCCTATTTCGATGAGGCGGAAAAGTGCAAGGGCTGCATGAGCTGTGTGGCCATCTGCCCCGGCCTGGCCATCACCATGGTGGATTTTCGCCAGGATCCGGAGCATCCCATTGTGACCTTCCCCTATGAGATTTGGCGCCAAAACGTGGAGGTTGGGGCAAAGGTGCCGCTTACCGATCAGGATGGGGCCTGGCTGGGGCGCTACCCGGTGAGCAAGGTCATCGACAACCCCAAGAAATATCCGGGCACCCTCTTGGTGCAGGTGAAGGTCGACAAAGAAGTGGCCAAAAAGGCGGCGGGCATCGGGGTGGAGCAGGAGCAGGCGGAGCCCATGACCGTGTACGAGCATGAGGCCGTGCCCGACGAGGCCATCATCTGTCGCTGCGAAAGGGTCACCGCCGGCGAGGTCAGGCAGGCGATCCGAAGCGGCATCACCGACTTCAATCACCTGAAGGCCTTGCTGCGGGTGGGCATGGGCTCTTGCGGGTCCAAGACCTGCCGGCCCCTGGTCCACCGGCTCTTCAAGGAGGAAGGC
>JASFOZ010000460.1:0-3700 GCA_050116255.1 Desulfarculaceae bacterium | reverse complement strand
GTATGATGACCTGGCGTCCATACCCGGGGTCAAGTTGGTGCCCATTACCTATCCTCCGGCTCTTCTCATAGAAAATGCCCGGGCCGTGGCTACGGTTTCAGGCACATCCGGATGGGAGGCCCTGATCAAAGGCAAACCGGTTTTGATCTTCGGCCATGCCGCCTATGAGGGCTGTGAAGGAGTATTCTATACGCCCACTTTGGAGACCTGCCGCCAGGCCATCCAGAAGATCGCCGATGGTTTCCAGCCCGACTCCCATAAAATCCGCCTGTTCGCGCACATAACCGAACAACAGACATTCAAGGCCTTTGTGGATGAGAGAAGTCAACATTGGGCCGGGATTGATGACGAAGAAAACGCCCGCAACATATCTCAGGCCGTGGCTGATATTTTTTCTTGAACGCGAGTTTTTTGTGATTCTAAAAACTTTGGCGATGGGACCGGGTCATCGGCTAAAGCCGGGACAGTGGATTAGGGCGAGGGGTATGTCTCTGGCCTAAAAAGCCGGGAAAAGATGGTGCCGTGGACATAATCGCGGTTTCCTTTGAAAAACAACGCGATCTTAAGTATTGATAATATCCCCCATAGGCCCTGTTTAGTGATTTTAGTTGCTCTGTGCGGGCGCCCGCCCTGTGGCCTACTGGTCTATTAACTTCAACAGGTCATCAGCAGAGAGCTTAGGCCCATCGGTGTCGCTGGTGTACTTAAAGCCTTCGGGCAGTTTTTTGGCCTTGCCAACCTTGTCTTGCTTCCACCAAACGAAGTCGGGAGGGATCACATAGAAATCCTCTACTTCCAAGGCGGTGCGGGCCTCGTCGGAAGATAGCAGGACTTCGTGCAGCTTTTCGCCCACCCGGATGCCTATGGTCTCAACCTCACAGCCGGGTGCGACGGCCTTGGCAAGCGCCATTATGCTGGTGCTGGGAATCTTGGGAATAAAAACTTCACCCCCCTGCATTATGGCCATGCTGTTTAGCACAAAACGCACGCCTTGCTCCAGGGTGACCCAAAAACGGGTCATGCGCTCATCAGTGACGGTGATCTTGCCGGTGGCTTTTTGTTTTTTGAACAAAGGCACCACACTGCCCCTGCTGCCGATCACGTTGCCATAGCGGCACACCGAAAATTTGGTGCCTCCGGAACCTGTAGCCGAGTAGGTATTGGCCTGGATCAGCATTTTTTCGGCGCAGAGCTTGGTGGCCCCGTAAAGGTTGATGGGGTTGACCGCTTTGTCCGTGCTGATGTGCATCACCCGCTCCACACCATTGACAATAGCGGCATCGATAACGTTTTTGGTTCCCAGAATGTTGGTCTTGATGGCCTCGAAGGGGTTGTATTCGCAGACCGGCACTTGCTTTAGCGCCGCAGCATGAACCACCACATCCACACCGTTGAAGGCCCGGACAAGCCTTTTAGCATCCCTTACGTCTCCAATGAAGTAGCGCATGGGAGTAGCCGGTCCGCCGGGAAAGGTTTGGCGCATCTCGAACTGCTTAAGCTCGTCACGGCTGAATACGATTATCCTGCGCGGCTTGTAATTCTGTAGAACGATCTCTACGAATTTTCTTCCGAAGGAGCCGGTGGCTCCTGTGACTAATATGGATTTGCCCTCCAGCATCAACGATTCTCCCGCGACCGGATGATACGCCCCTTTGGTAACCCAATACTGACAAAACAGTTAGGATTTCACTACTTACTGTCTCAGGAGGCATATACTACAGTTTAACCACAAGCGCCGCAAGCCAAAGAAAGTTATGCGCCAAAGGGCAATACTGCAATATGGTAACCGAGATGCCGAGGTGATATGCTTCAATGGTCTCCATGCTGGCCCGGGCTGGCAGCGGCTATTATGAGTGAAAATTTGCGGAGGCTTCATTTGGCGGCGGCTAACCCATCGACACCCTCTCCCGGGGACACAGGTCTTCACAATTTACAACCCGCCCTAACCCTCGGCACCGTGCAGCTTGGCAAACCTTACGGCATCGCCAACACCAATGGCCAACCCAGCCGCAGTAAGGCCTTGGAGATTCTGAGTCGAGCCTGGCAGGCGGGTGTCCGCTCCTTTGACACCGCGCCCAATTACGGCGACAGCGAAACCATATTAAAGACCTTCTTGCAGGGCCGAAGCGAACAAGACTTTTTTATAACAACCAAAATCGGAACCATGCCCAAAGACCCAGAAGCCCAGGGGCTCGATCTTCGGGAAATGGTTATACGGTCGGCGAGACAATCGGCCTCTGACCTGGGTTTGGCGGTGTTGCCGGGGCTTATCCTGCAATACGCCCCGGATGCGGCGAGATACCCGGAGCTGCTGCCCGCCTTGATAGCGGCCAAAGAGGCTGGACTAGCCCGGGAGGTGGGTTTTTCAGCATATTTTCCCCAGGATGCAGAAAGGCTTCTAGAACACCCTGAGCTCAGTATTATCCAACTGCCTCTTAATCTGTTTGACCACCGGTTTGTGCAAAACGATCTATTGCCCCGGCTAAAAGGACGTGGGGTCAAGGTATTCGTCCGCAGCGTTTTCCTGCAAGGGCTTTTTTTCTTGCCTCCCCAAGGCCTGCCGCCGAATCTCCAGCCCGCTGCCGCACATCTGCAAAGACTGAGGGCCTTGTCCCGGGAACTGGACCGTGAGATGGATGATTTGGCCCTGGCCTTTGTGCGCAGTCTGCCGGGTATATTTAGTCTGGTGCTGGGCCTGGAAACCAGCGCACAGCTTGCCAGAAATCTGGAATTAATGAGTACACCCCCTCTGCCCCCGGAGGTGGTTGACGAAATACTGTCAATTTTTAAAGATGTTTCAGAAGATATTATCAACCCGATCAACTGGAATACCTGGAAGTAGGGTTTGGACGTCAAGGAACTATTTAACCTAAGGGGTCAGGTGGCGGTGGTGACCGGCGGCGCCGGCCATTTGGGCTCGGCCATCAGCGAGGCCTTGGCAGAATGCGGCGCGCATGTGGTCATTGCTGGCAGGGATGAAACCAGAGGCAGGGCCAAAGCCGAGAGCCTGGCGCAAAGCCACCCGGGCAAGATGGGTTTCGTCAAATTGGACATAAGGTCCATGTCCTCAACCGAAAAGGCCGTGGCCCGGATCATGGAGCAGTACGGCCAGATTGATGTGTGGGTAAATAACTCAGCCTTTTACGCGGGGTTGAAAATAGAAGAGATGAGCGAAGAGGAATGGGTGGATGGTATTGATGGCACCGTCCATGGCGTATTCCGCTGCATTCGGGCGGTGCTGCCTGCCATGAGCCAGGCCGGCAAGGGCTCCATAATCAACATCGCCTCCATGTATGGCAAAGTCTCCCCGGATCCGGGCCTCTATGAAGGCACTGAATTCGGCAATCCGCCCAACTATGGGGCTGGCAAGGCGGCCATCGTCCAGCTGACGCGCTATGCTGCTTGCCATCTGGCCCCCAAAGGCATACGGGTCAACGCCATTTCGCCGGGCCCTTTTCCCGGGCCCCAGGCCCAAGAGCACACCCAATTCATACGCAGGCTGAGCAGTAAGAATCCCATGGGAAGGATCGGCCAGCCGGAGGAGTTGAAGGGTTGCGTGACGTTTTTGGCTTCCGAGGCTTCCAGCTACGTGACCGGAGTTAATATCCCCGTGGACGGAGGGTGGACCGCCTGGTAGGAGGCGAGGTCAGGAGACGCGGATTGCGCTAAGGTTTTTTCGTATCGCTTTATGGGCAGGGAA
>JASFOZ010000459.1:0-3729 GCA_050116255.1 Desulfarculaceae bacterium | reverse complement strand
AGGGGGGCATGGCCGAGGACAAAGCCGTTACGGCGCCGGATTCTCCGGAACTGGTAAAGAAATTTGAGGCGGCCCTGAGCGAGATTTTAGGCAAGCCGGTTAGCCTCTAGGCATTCACCAAGGAAGGAGAAACCAATTGGGAGGACAGTTATGGCAGTAGAGAAAAAAGTTCAGTTTGAAATCGATCATCAATTTGACCCCAATAGTTGCCGGCATTACTTAAATGGCTTTTGCACCGTTTTACATTGTCACCATTATGCCACTCTCTACACCCAACTTGCCGATGACGCCAAGGACTTCAACGGCAAAGCCCTTTTTATTCAGGCCGCTGAAGACATCTTTTTCGATGTGCTCGACAAATATTATCAAGAGCATGGTGTCGAAAGCATCAACGACAAGTTAAGTATTGCTAAGGAGTATTGGCAGATAGTGGGCATGGGCCTGATCGAATTCAAGGCGGTCGGGCCATTTGCGGTAACGGCTGAGATGGATTACTCCCACGTGGACGAAGGCTGGCTGAAAAAATGGGGTTCGCGGCCGGAACCGGTCAACTTCTTTACCTGCGGCTTTGTGGCTGCGGTGGCGGCCCTTACTACTGGGCGGCAACCCCGCAGCTTCGAGGTAAATGAGGTTAAAAGCCTGGTTGCGGGTGACGACAAGTCGGTCTTTAAGGCCGTGTTGCATTAGGAAGGGAGGACATTATGGCCATAGACCGCAAAAAGATAATTGAAGAGATGTCCAAGGTGAGCGTAACCGGTAATGAAGAAGGGCTCATCCCGGTCTTTAACGTTTATGTGCAGCAGCTGCCCGCTGAATTTTGGAACGGATTCGCCCGCCGCATGGTTAATTCCGTGCCCGAGGATTTAATTCCCTCGGTGGAGGTGCTGCTGCGCAATGCCGCCCACGAGTGCGGCTACCACACCGGATACGGCATAATAACTTCCGATGAATGGAATCAAGTCGTCGGGCCCATGATTGAAAAGGCGCCTGAAGATGTGCTGTATGGCGCCTTTGCCGTATTCACCGCCTGGGGTTGGGCCAAATCCGAGATTGTGGAGCTGGTTCCCGGTGAAAAGATGGTGGTGCGCGCTTATAATTATTATGAGTCTGATTTCGTTTTGCACGGCAAGGCCAGCCGGCCCGGGGCCTACATGATCCAAGGCGTCTGCGCCGGATTCATGGACATTGCCTACGGACAGGCCTATCCTGACGGGCTTAACACCTTTGACTGCCAGCAGGTCAAAGGCATCGAACTTGGTGACGACTACGGAGAGTTTGTGACCACCAAGTCTTAGGGTTTGGGATTTACTCCCAATAAATCGGGGCGGTGGGCCTATCCTTCTGGTTCGCCGTCCTGATTTTTGTTTTGTCAAAAGATCCATAAGCAGGTTTGTCATTCGCTTTCCTCACCAACCCCTTTGGGGTTCTGCTCAGGCTTTGCTGCCGCTTTAGTGGTCAATATCAGAACTGTGTAGTAAATTGATACTGCATGAGTAAACCGCCTTTGTACTTGACTGGGGGTTTTGATGGAAAAACACCATAAATTTTCCATTTGGTACGTGATCCTGGGAATATGGTTCGTCTTCATCCTTAACAATATAATCTCGAATTCCATAGGCCCCGTAACCTTGGCCTACAGCGAGTTCCTGCAGAAAGTCCGCACCGACAAGGTCAAGGAGATAGCCATTGGGGAAAAGGTTATTTCCGGAGTGATGATCGACGAGGACGGTAAAGACGTCAATTTCAAGACAGTTCGGGTGAACCCGGAGCTGGCCAAGGACCTGGAGGGCCATAAAATCAAGTTCCGGGGGCAGGTGGAGTCCCATTTTTTAAAGAATCTCTTTTCCTGGATAGTGCCGGTGCTTTTGTTTTTCGGGGTCTGGTATTTGATCATGCGCCGCATGAGCCCCGGAGCCGGTGTGATGAGGTTCGGGGCCAACCGGGCCAAGCTGGTGGCTGAAAACGACGTCAACACGCGGTTTGGCGATGTGGCGGGGGTGGACGAGGCCAAGGCCGAGCTGGAAGAGATCGTCAGCTTTTTAAAACAGCCCGAAAGGTACACCTCCTTGGGTGGGCGCATGCCCAAAGGCGTGCTGTTGGTGGGCCCGCCCGGAACCGGTAAGACCCTCTTGGCCAGGGCCATAGCCGGAGAGGCGGGGGTGCCGTTTTTTTCCATCAGCGGGTCCGAATTTGTGGAGATGTTCGTGGGTGTGGGGGCCGCCCGGGTGCGCGAGTTGTTCTCCCAGGCCAAGGAAAAGGCTCCCTGCATAATCTTTATCGACGAGATCGACGCCTTGGGAAAGGCCAGGGGCATGACCGTGGTCGGCGGGCATGACGAGCGTGAGCAGACCCTGCAACAGCTTCTGGTGGAGATGGACGGTTTCGACCCTCGCGTGGGCGTGGTCATAATGGCCGCCACCAACCGGCCCGAGATATTGGATCCGGCTCTTTTGCGGGCTGGGCGCTTTGACCGGCAAGTCTTGGTGGACAAGCCGGATCTCAACGGCCGGGTGGCCATTCTCAAGGTGCATGCCCAAAGGATCGTCTTGGCCGATGATGTGGATCTAAAGATTCTGGCCCAGCGCACCCCCGGCCTTTCCGGGGCGGACCTGGAGAACATCCTCAACGAAGGCGCCCTTCTGGCGGCCCGGGCCGGGCGCGAGAAGGTGACCATGGCCGATCTGGAAGAGGCGGTGGACCGTATTGTGGGCGGCCTGGAAAAGAAAAACCGGGTCATAAATGAAAAAGAAAAGAAAGTGGTGGCCTATCATGAATCCGGACATGCCCTGGTGGCGGCGCTGAATCCCTTGACCGACAAGGTGCACAAGATCAGCATCGTACCCCGGGGACTGGCGGCCTTGGGATATACGGAACAGCGCCCCACTGAGGACCGCTATCTCATGTCCCGGTCCGAACTCGTAGCCAAGGTGGATGTGCTGTTAGGGGGCAGGGTTGCCGAGCGCCTGGTTTTTGGCGAGGTCTCCACCGGCGCCGCCAATGACTTGCAGCGGGCCACGGACATGGTGCGGGCCATGCTCACCCAGTATGGCATGGGCGAGACCCTGGGCCCGGTGACCTATAACAGGCGCAATCAGCCTGTGTTTCTGCCCCAGGACCAAGCCGTGCTTCCTCCGGCCCAGGATTTCAGCGAGGTCACCGCTGCTGCTTTGGACAAGGAATTGCATGATATGTTGGAGCAGCGCGAGAACCGGGTGGAAGAACTCCTGACCCAGAACCGGAACCTGCTGGAAAATGTGGCCGGCCTTTTGCTCGAAAAAGAAGTCTTGGAGGGCGAGGAGTTCCAGGCCCTGGTGAAGCAAAGCCAAGATACCAAAACCCCTGACCAACAAACCGCGCCAAGCTGAAGCCTGGAGGCGTAACCCCCAGGCTGAATGCCGGGCCTGACCGGCTCTGGCTGAAACGCCGCCAGTCCCGCCTCTTGGGTTTTATGCCGGTTGAGCGCCTTAGCTTAACCACGGCCTGGAGCGGGCTTTCTCATCCTTTGCCCGGCCGTGGGAGCCGGGCCAGTTGCGGCCGGAGTCAGACTCTGAACCCTTTTTCCCAATCATGCCTTCCACAAGGGGACATAATCACTTTGCCGGCACAGCCTGTAAAGTAACTGTCAACGCAAAGTAGAAATGTCCTCTTTTCTGCCAAATAGAAATGTCCGGGCAGTGTCCTGTCTCCAGGGGTGGTGAGGACCTGGTTTGTGTTTAGTTGGGGATGTAC
>JASFOZ010000458.1:0-3735 GCA_050116255.1 Desulfarculaceae bacterium | reverse complement strand
CTCGCTGAGCAGCCCCCTGACTCCATAGCCATGGGCGGCGCTGATGAAATGCAGCGGCGCAAGCCCCAGGGCGTGGAATTCCTGGGCTTGGGCTTCCTTTTCAGGGCCATCGACTTTATTCACCGCTGTGATCACCGGTTTATGCCTCTGCCGCAGGCGGTTGGCCACTTCCTGGTCCAGGGGGCTCAGGCCATGTGCGCCGTCCACCAAAAAAAGGATCACGTCAGCCTCTTGCAGGGCCAGCTCGATCTGGGCATGCACCTGGGCGGCAAAGGCCTGGTCAGCAGGAGGGTCGAAACCTCCGGTATCCACCAGCGAAAACCGGCGGTCCTCTGCCTCCGCCTTACCGTATAAGCGGTCGCGGGTAACCCCGGGCAGGTCATCCACCAAGGCCTGCCGGGTCTTGGTCAGCCGGTTGAACAGGGTGGACTTGCCCACATTGGGCCTGCCCACTATGGCTACAATGGGGGTCAACTTTGGTCCCTCACAGTCTCAGGAGCCAAGTCCAGGCCGCCTGGCTCCCGGGGAAGGGAGCGCACCAACTCCCGCAGGGCTGAAAACGGTGTCAACCCAGGTCCCTCGAGCAGAGTTTCAAGGGTGGCCAGGGCCGGGGATATGTACGCCGCAAAATGATCCCGCTTCCTTTTCCGGGTCAGAAAGGCGAAGGCCCCCAAGGCCTGCATCATCCGGCTCAGTCCCACAAAGGGCCAGCCCGCCCGAAAGAGGCCGGCGTCAAAAGGCCCCTGACTCTGTCTCTTTTCAATATAATCCTCCAGCAGGCGGTCACGCACCTCCCAGCACAAATCCACATAAGGGTCGTGCAGTATAGAGGCCAGGTCATACTGAGCCGGACCCAGGCGGCCGCCCTGGAAGTCCACCAGGCCCAACCCGCCCTGGCTGATAATCAGGTTGCGGCTTTGAAAATCACGATGGACAAAACCCCGGGGGCCGGCCCTGCCCGCCAGGTGGCTGATGTCCGCAAGGTCGGCTTCCAGGCCCGGCGGCAATTGATCCCGGGACAATCCGCAGGCGCCCTGCACGAACTCAGTAAGAAAATAGCCTGCCTCCCGCTCCAACAAGAACTCCGGGGTCAACTCAGGGCCGTCAAAACAAACCGAAAGGTCAAGACCCTCGCCGGCCTTGGCCTGCAGCCGGGCCAATAATTCCATAACCGGCTGGTATAGATCAACCAGCAGGCCTCGGTCTCCCCGGCATTCCCTGGCAGCCTGCTGCAAAGAGGTGCTCCCCAGGTCTTCCATGAGGAAAAGCCCGGCATCCAGATCAGAGGCCACCACGCCAGCCACAGGGGCTTGCATGGAACGCAGATGCCGGGCCCAGTAATACCAGGCCTGGTTTTCAGCCTGGTTGCCGGGATTGCTGAGGACCACCAAGCTGCGCCCCCCGGCCTCAAGCCGGGCGAAACGGCGGCAAGAACCATCAACAGGGAGGGACTCCCAGGAAGGCTGGCCCGGGTCGCCTCCCGGCCAATTCCGGCGCGCCCAGGCCAGCAAGCGTTCCTTCTCAGCCTCAGGCATAGGCACCGCCGCTCAGATCCCCCCGGGCCAGGAAGCCGTCGCCCAAAATGGCGTTCTTGACCTTGGCTCCGGGGAGCACTTCGGCCTTGGGATAGAGGATCACGTCCTCTACCTCCGCTCCCGGCCTGATCACCGCCTCCCGGCCCAATACCGCAAAACCCTTCACCTGGGCCTGGTTGTCTATGCGGGCCTCGTTGGCCACCACCCGGGGCTCGCCGGGGGCCAAATGGGCAAGCTCGGGGGGCGGTTCATTGATCAACCTGCGGTGCAGATCCAACAGGCCTTGGGGCTCACCCAGATCGCTCCAGAAACCCGTTAGCTCAAACCCTTTTATAAGCGCCCCTTGAGCCAGGGCGGCCTTGATGCCATCCACCAGGGTGGAATAGCCCGAGGCCGGCAAAAAGGAAAGGAGCTCCGGCGAGATCGCGGCCAGGCCGCTATAGGTGCGCCAGCGGGCTGGGCTGATCTCCTCCTGGTCACTGGCAAAGCCCAATATCTGGCCTTCCCCCCCCACCGCGACCGTATTTATTTTGGGCTCGTCCACCAGGCCCAAAACCGCCATGGCCCCGCTGTGGGCCTGCTCCGCCGCCAGGGGCGCCAAATCAGAGGCATAGATAACGTCGGCGTTCACCAATAAAAAGGGCTCCGGGCCCAACATGGTCCTGGCCTTTACCAATCCCCCGCCGGTGCCCAGAATCTGGGGCTCATGGCTTTTGAGCACCTCCATGGTTGCAGGAGGAAACCGGGTGAGCCACTTGTTGACTTTCTCAGAAAGATGATGGGTGTTGACGATCACCCGGGACAGGCCCATGGCATTCAGCCGCCCCAGCCACAAGCCCAGCAGGGGCCGATTCATCACCGGCATCAGGCATTTGGGACGCACCTGCGTCAGCGGCATCAGCCTGGTGCCTTTGCCTGCGGCCAGAATCATGGCATTCATAAACCTCTCCCTGCTTCAAACCGGTCCCGTTTATAGCACATGCCCTTTTTGACCGGCAACTTCCTGACCAGTCTTGACGGCATGGCCTATACCGGTGATTATGGAGGGGACGCCGGCCAAATGCCAGGAAAAGAGTATGAATCGTTCTTTTATAAAACATGCCTGGGCTATCCTGCTGGCCTTGATCTTTTGCCTTTCTGCCAGCGGCTGCTTTGACTATGAAGTCGAACTGGCCCTGAAAAGGGACGGCAAAGGAAGTATAGCCGTAAGCCTGATCCTCCCCAAACATCTGGCCTCGGAATCTGGTAAGCGCAGCCTGAACACCTTGGTTTTTCCCATTCCCCAAACCTCGGCCCAGGAAAAGGGAAGCAGGTACATCCTCAAGGAATTCTCCCAATTTGATTGGCTGGACGTGGTCCTGGCCCGGCGCATAAAGTTCAAGGTGCAGGAAACAGACTCCGTACTCCTGGGCATGGCCTCCTCCACCTTTGAAATCACTGCCCGGCTGGAAGCGGCGGAGGGGGACTTGCCCGACCGTGAGGTGCGGCCGGGAGCAGAAGCAGAGACCAAACCCAAAAAGGCAGCCCCAACCGATCCTGCTGAGGCCAGAGCGCACCGCCTGCTGGCGGCCAGCCTGGCTGGCCACTATTTAAAAGTATCTTTTGCAGTACCGGGGCGGGTGACCAAGGGCAAACCTCTGGTGCTCGGGGCCAGCCGTGTGGATGCCGTAATCAGTTCCAAAAAGGAGCGGGTTGCCTGGAAGATTCCCCTGTCAGTGCTGGTGAACGAAAACGTCCGCCACACCTTGGTGTTCCAGGCCCAGTTCAAGGGGCATCTGGAGTTCAAGCTTCCCGGGCAAACCATTGCTTTCTCGCGCTATCCCACCCCCGAAGAAGAGCACCGGATCGCCCAAGAGCGCGAAAAGATGGGCAAATGAACCAAGGGGAAATCCGCCAAGCCCTGGCGCAATCCTTTGTGGCCGGCATCGAGGGCACCGAGGTCCAGCCCGCCGAACTAGCCCTGTTCAGCCGCCAGGGGTTGGGCGGAGTCATCCTCTTTTCGCGTAATATTCATTCGCCCGGGCAGGTGTGGCGGCTCAACTCGGATTTGTTCCAGGCCGTGCGCAATGCGGGTCTGCCCCCCTTGTTCGCCCTGGTGGACCAAGAAGGGGGTACTGTGGCCAGGCTCAAGGGCCGGTTCACCCACGGACCTGGTTTCGCAGAGCTGGGCCTAAGCGCTTCGGCTTCTGATTTGCATGCC
>JASFOZ010000457.1:0-3768 GCA_050116255.1 Desulfarculaceae bacterium | reverse complement strand
ACCCGGTTGAGCTCGGTCTCTGACAGGAGCAACTCCTCCTTGCGGGTGCCCGAGCGGTTCATGTCTATGGCCGGGAATACGCGCTTGTCCGAAAGCTTGCGGTCGAGGTGGATCTCCATGTTGCCGGTGCCCTTGAACTCTTCGAAGATGACCTCGTCCATGCGGCTGCCGGTGTCAATAAGGGCGGTGGCGATGATGGTCAAAGAGCCGCCTTCTTCTATGTTGCGGGCCGCGCCGAAAAAGCGTTTGGGCCGGTGCAGGGCATTGGAATCAACGCCTCCGGAGAGTATCTTGCCGCTGGGAGGCACCACCGTGTTGTAGGCCCGGGCCAGGCGGGTGATGGAATCCAAGAGGATGACCACATCCCGCTTATGCTCCACCAGCCTTTTCGCCTTCTCGATCACCATCTCCGCCACCTGCACGTGGCGCTGGGCGGGTTCGTCAAAGGTGGAGCTGATCACTTCGCCCTTCACCGAACGCTGCATGTCGGTAACCTCTTCCGGCCGCTCGTCAATCAGCAGGACGATCAAGGTCACCTCGGGGTGGTTGGCCTCCAGAGAATGGGCGATGTTTTGCAGGAGCATGGTCTTGCCGGTGCGGGGGGCGCTGACGATGAGCCCGCGCTGGCCCTTGCCGATGGGCGTCATCAGGTCCATGACCCTTGCCGAGAAATCCTTGGGGCTGTCTTCCGTCTCCAGACAGATACGGGTGTCCGGATAGAGGGGGACCAGGTTGTCGAACAGGATTTTATCTCGAGCCACCTCCGGCGGCTCCATGTTAATGCTCTCCACCTTGAGCAGGGCAAAATAGCGCTCACCCTCTTTGGGCGGCCTTATCTGCCCGCTGATGGTGTCGCCGGTGCGCAAGTTGAAGCGCCTTATCTGCGAAGGCGAAACATAGATATCGTCAGGCCCCGGAAGATAATTGTAGTCAGGGGCCCGCAGAAAGCCGAAACCATCGGGCAGGATCTCCAAGGTGCCCTCGCCGTAAATGGCTCCGTTACGTGCCGCCTGGGCGGTTAGCAAAGAAAAGATCAGTTCTTGCCGCCGCATCCCGGCGGCGCCGTCAATGCTGAGTTCACGCGCCAGGGCCGTCAGGTCGGCTATGGGTTTTTCTTTTAGCTCTACAATGTTCATGCTTCCACCCTCGGGCGGGGCGGTGCGCCGGGGAGCGCGGGAGGTTTTCTTTTCGGCACCATTGGCCTTAGTACTATTATTGGCTGCCATTACTCGCCTTGTCATCTGGTTGGTAATAATCGGTTCCCCTCTTTTTTTGGGGGGGGAACTGGCTTCAGTTTATTAAATTAAAGTACACCACTGCTGGAGTCGAAAGGTGCACCTATTGTTACTTGATCAATTTCGGACTTGGTCTTTCGATTCAGCTGGACCTTATGTCCATGGAGGGAAGCTTACTGTCTATCATATAGTTGCGGCCTGTCTGGAGCCCTCCTGTCTAACTCCGGAGCGCCACACGTTTAAAGGAAACAAGCCTGAATCGGGCATATCCGGCTGGTCAGCGGCCAGCGGCCTCATTTAGCAATCTTTCCCAGACCGCCTCCACCTGCCTCCGAGTTTCTTCTAAGCTTCCCGTATTGTCAATCAAAATTTGGGCCTTGGCCCGCTTTTGTTCTATGGGCATTTGTGCGCTCAAAGCCAGTTGCGCCTGCCGCTTTTCAATTCCATCCCGGGCCATCAGCCTTTCGATCTGCTGCGCCGGAGGAGCATAAACCAGGACTACCTGGTCAAATTTATTCTCTACTTCTGCCTCATATAAAAGAGGCACATCCACCAATACCACTTTGGCCTGGTTCTTCTTGGCCAACTGGGCCAACCGTTCACCCACCAGGCGGGACACCCGGGGGTGAACTATGGCCTCCAAGCGGCGGCGGGCCCCGGCATCATTGAAAACCCTCTCCCGCAAACCCTGACGGTCAAGCTCTCCGTCTGGTTTCAGCACCCCCTGGCCGAAGGCAGCCACGATCTCGGCATGGGCCTTGGAGCCTTGGCTCACAACCTTGCGGGCCAACCGGTCGCTGTCAATCAGGGGCGCGCCCAACTGCTCAAACATCCTGGCCACGCTGGATTTGCCGGTAGCGATGCCTCCGGTGAGGCCCGCCTTAAGCATTCTCATACTCCAGGCAGGCCCGGAGCACATTGCGGAAGTCGAGGGGCAAAGGAGCTTGTATATTAAGCGGCATCTCTTTCAGAGGATGCCTAAATCCCAGGTGCACGGCATGCAGCAGTTGCCGGCCCGCCTCTTTGATGGCCTTAGCCGCCGGCTGGGGCAGCTCCTGCAGCTTCCGGCGGCGGCGGCCGCCGTACATGGAATCGCCCACCACCGGGAATCCGGCCTCGGAAAGATGGACCCGGATTTGGTGGGTGCGGCCGGTGTGAATGTCCACCCTCAGTAAGGAAACGCCTGCCTTAAAATAGCGCACCACCCGCCATCTGCTTTGGGCCGGTTTGCGGTTCCGGGCCCGGCTGGACATACGCTTGCGGTCTACAGGGTGCCGGCCGATTCCCGATTCAGACCCGCCCCTCAAGGGAGGAGCTCCCCAGACCAAGGCCAAATATTGCTTTTGTACGTGGCCAGCGGCAAAGGCCGCCACCAAACCCCGGTGGGCCAGATGGGTCTTGGCCGCCACCAGAGCGCCGGAGGTGTCTTTGTCCAGCCGATGCACTATCCCTGGCCGCTGTTTGCCGCCCACATCGGATAAAGAACCGCAATAATGCAACAGGCCATGCACCAAGGTGGAGCGGGCATGGCCAGGAGCCGGATGCACCACCAGTCCAGGAGGCTTGTTAATGATTATGATGTCCTCATCCTCGAACAAGATGTCCAGATCCATGGGCTCGGGCACCAAGTCCACCGGCTCGGGCTCGGGGATATCAACCGCCACCTTCTGACCTGGCTTAACCTTTTGCGAGGGCCGGGCCTGGGCTCCGGCAATGGTCACCCGCCCCTGGCGCAACAGCCGTTGGATCTGAGCCCGGGAGAAATCCGGGCCCAACAACTCCTGTACCACCAAGTCCAACCTGCGGCCCGCGGCCTGCTCAGGTATAAGCAGCTCAGAAGTTGTCATTTCAAGCACCTAAAAACATTATAATAAATTGTTAAGCCATATCTTGGGGAAGTGCCGTTGGATATGAAACCGCGCCCCTATGCGCAAACAGCGCGTCCCCATAGCCATCTTAGGCAACTGGGGCTTGAGCAAGGATCCGGCTACTGCTCCGGAACCGGTCCCGGGGCATGGAGACTGCCCTTGCCCCTAAAAAAGCCCGGTTGTGGAGATAATCAGCCGGCCGGTAAGCGCCCCTAGGCGGTAAAGAAGTTTTCCACTTCAGCGGTTATAGCCTCTTCGCTGGTCTGTCTGGCAATGGAAATCTCCTTGACCAGCAAATTCCGGGCCGTGTCCAACATCTTGCGTTCGCCAAAGGACAACTCCTTGCCCTCTTTGAGGATGAACAAATCCCGCAAAACCTGGGCGACCTCATAGACCGAACCGGTTTTTATTTTTTTCATGTAATCGCGGTAGCGGCGGTTCCAGGGCTGGCTTTCTATAACCACATCCCGGTCTTTCAGGATTTTGTAGACCTTGGTTACTTCCTTGCGCCCAATGACCGGCCTCAGTCCCACTGATTCGGCGTTAGTAACCGGCACCATAATGATCATGTCATTTTCCAGAATTCGCACAATATAGAATTTCTGGGGTTGTCCGCCGATCTCGCGTTTTTCTATTGATTCTATTACCCCAACGCCGTGGGCAGG
>JASFOZ010000456.1:0-3779 GCA_050116255.1 Desulfarculaceae bacterium | reverse complement strand
CACATCGTTTTGAATGGTCCCCCTGAGCTGGTCCGGTTTTACCCCTTGCTTTTCACCCACGGCAATGTACATGGCAAGCAGCACCGAGGCCGGGGCGTTGATGGTCATGGAGGTGGAGACCTTGTCCAAAGGTATCTGATCGAACAAAACCTCCATGTCTTTCAGCGAGCTGATGCTCACCCCCACCTTGCCCACTTCACCCTGGGCCAGTTCGTGGTCGGCGTCGTAACCGATCTGGGTGGGAAGGTCAAAGGCCACACTGAGGCCGGTCTGGCCTTGTTCCAAAAGGTAACGGTAACGCTGGTTGCTCTCTTTGGCGGTGGCGAATCCGGCATATTGACGCATGGTCCAAAACCGGCCGCGATACATGGTGGGCTGGACCCCCCTGGTAAAGGGGTATTCGCCGGGGAAGCCCAGTTTCTCCATATAGCCGGGTTCGGGGCCAGGGGGCAGGCTCAGGCGCTCCACCGGCAAGCCGCTCAGGGTGGTGAATTTTTCTTTCCGCTCAGGCCGTTTGGCCAAAAGCTTGTCCAGCTTGGCCTGCCAGGCTTCAAGTTCGGCGGCAAACTTGTCAGAGTTGCTCATGCCCATAACCTCACAAGGGGATATTTCCGTGGCGGCGCTGAGGCCTGAAGGTGCGTTTGTTTCTGATGGCCTTCAAGGCGTTTATTATTTTGGCCCGGGTATCACTAGGCATGATTATCTCGTCTATGTAACCCAGTTCAGCGGCCCGGTAGGGGCTGGCCACCTTGGAGCGGTATGCCTCCACAAATTGTTCATAGGCGGCGTCTTTATCCTCGGCCTGGGCCAGGTCTTTGCGGTAGACGATGCTCACCGCCCCCTCCGGCCCCATCACCGCGATCTCCGCTGTGGGATAGGCGAAATTTATATCCGCACCATGATGTTTGGAACCCATGACGTCGTAGGCGCCTCCGTAGGCCTTGCGGGTTATCACCGTTATCAAGGGAACCGTGGCCTCGCAATAGGCATAGATGACCTTGGACCCGTGGCAGATGATGCCGCCGTGCTCCTGTTGCACGCCGGGCAAAAACCCGGGCACGTCCACAAAGGTCACCACCGGGACATTGAAGGAATCGCAGAAACGTACAAAGCGGGCGCATTTGCGGGAGGCGTCGATGTCCAGGCAGCCTGCCAGGAACATGGGGTTGTTGGCCACAATCCCCACCACCATGCCGCCCAAACGGGCGAAGGCGGTGATCATATTCTTGGCGAAATGGGAAGCCACCTCAAAAAAGCTGCCGTTATCCACCACGGTCTGGATAAGCTTCTTCATGTTGTAAGGGGCTTTGGCATTGTCGGGTATCATCTCGTTCAGTTCAGGGGCGGTTCGTGCTGGAGAGTCGGCGCTGAGGATGTCCGGAGGCCTCTCCTCCCAGCTCGGGGGAAGGTAGGAAAGCAGCTTGCGGATGTCGTCCAGGCATTGTTGGTCATTATCGGCAATGAATTGGGCCACGCCGCTGATCTTATTGTGCACCTTGGCGCCGCCCAGGGTCTCGCTGGTCACTTCCTCGCCGGTGACCGTCTTTATCACCTGGGGTCCGGTGATATGCATGTAGGAGGTTTGGTCCACCATAAAGATGAAGTCGGTGATGGCCGGCGAATACACGGCCCCGCCGGCGCAGGGCCCCATGATGGCGCTGATCTGGGGCACCACCCCGCTGGAGAGAACGTTGCGCCTGAATATCTCCCCATAAGAGCCCAGAGATATGACTCCCTCTTGAATACGGGCGCCGCCGGAATCATTGAGGCCGATAATGGGCGCCCCGGATTTTACGGCCAGGTCCATGACCTTGCAGACCTTTTCGCCAAAAGGTCCGGACAAGGAACCGCCAAAGACGGTGAAATCCTGGCTGAAAACAAACACCGTCTTTCCGCTTATGGTTCCGTGCCCGGTGACCACGCCGTCACCGGGTATTTTCTGGTTTTCCATGCCAAAGTCGGTGCAGCGGTGAACCACAAAGCGGTCCAACTCCTGAAAGGAGTCCTCGTCCAAAAGGGCCTGAATGCGCTCCCGGGCAGTCATCTTGCCCTTGGCATGCTGGGCCTCGATTCGCTCTTCACCCCCGCCCAGTTGAGCCTCCTGGTCGCGGCGCTCAAGTTCCTTTATCTTTTCCTGGGTGCTTGCGGGCTGCGGTGTCATGTATATCCTCCCAGATGCCCCTTATTCTGGCGTCATTTTTTTATGGCTATGATCTGGTGTTTTGCAGGAATCTTACCAGTCTGTCAAGGTTCAGGCCAATGGCGCTGCGGGCTAGTTTCGCCGGTAACAACCTCAAAAAGCCGGATGATATGAAGCATATCTTATCTATAATATGGAAAAGACACAAACCAACAAAGCCGCAGGCTGCCGCCCATCTTGAAAGATAGAACTTCGGCAGCCTGCGGCCGTATAGGTTCGTAAGGGCTGGGTGCTGATCTAGCTCAGCACTACCAATACTTGTTCGGCCTCAACCGTCTGACCGGCCTCGACTTTGATCTCAGCTACGGTACCGTCATCTTCGGAAAGGATGGGCATTTCCATCTTCATGGCCTCCAGCACGGCCACTTCATCGTCTTCACCGATCTGGTCACCGACCTTAACGGAAACCTTGATGACTTTCCCACCCATAGGTGCTTTTATATCTGCCAAAATAATCCTCCTCCCAAATAGCGCAAGCTCACGGATGTCCCGCAGGCGGTCAACAAAGATACTCTGGGGAAAGCAGCATAAAACGAGACCCTTACCTTGTCAAGTACCAAGCGATCATTTTATTATGCTGGCCAATTATGCCTGGCAGGGATTTATCTCCCTGCCGTTTTCCCTCGCCTCGATCTTAGCCAGATCCTCAAAGCGTATATCCGCCCCCAAAACGCCTATAATTTCCTCTTGTTCATTGCGTATGGGGCCGCTGAAGGTGATACATAAAACTCCTGTGATCTTGCTGGTGTAGAAATCGCTTACATAAATTTTACCATCGGACATGGGCTCTACAAACCAATCGCGGTCACTCAAGTCCTCGTCCAGGAAAGATCGGCCGTACTTACTCCTGTCCGTAACATGGGTTATGTTGCGGGTGATCTTGTAGCCTTTGTTATTGACTACATAAATAAATTGAATAAACGGGTTCTCTTCCAGGTATTTCTCCAGGATAGGCTCAATCACGGCCGGAGCCATGGTCTGCATCTCAGGCAGGTCAATAAGCTCGGTAGCCATGTCCATGGCAAGGGTCTGGGCCCAGAATTTGAGGCGATCGAACTCGCTGTGGAACAACTGGGGCAGATGCTTGCGGGCCACCTTTTCCAGCTCACTGCTTCCGATCGAGGTCAAACGCCCCTTCTCGTATTGTTCCTTCACCCAATTGTAGATCTTGATCACCCCTGGGTGCCGTTTATCCATCTCCTTGTCAGCGGTCAATCCCAAACGCTGGTTGAGCCAGTAAGCGACGCCCGCTACGCCCGACTTGTCGGTGATGGCAATGCTGAAGGGCCTGCCCAGGATCGCTTCCGTATCGAAAATATTGTAGATTTCCGGATTCTTCAGAAGCCCGTCGGCATGAATTCCCGCTGAAGTGGAATTGAAATCGCGGCCCACAAATGGTGTATTCGGCGGTATGTGGTGGCCGATCTCTTGCTCGAAGTAGGAAGCGATCTTGCTGATAACCGTGGTGTCCAAACCGTCGGTTTTGCCCCTTAAGTTGATGTACTCGATAACCAGGCCTTCCAGGGGGGGATTGCCGGTGCGCTCGCCAAATCCCAAGAGGGTCCCATTGGCGGCCCCA
>JASFOZ010000455.1:0-3797 GCA_050116255.1 Desulfarculaceae bacterium | reverse complement strand
GTCCGGATATTGTCGCAGGAAGGCGAAGCACAGGTCCGCCCGGTCCAGCAATCCTCCTCCCAGGGGTTTCATGGCGATTAGACCCATGTCCATCTCCCGGGCGGCTGCGAAGACCTTTTCTTCCACCTGCGGCTCCACGAAATTAAAGGGTATCTGCACGGTGGTAAACAGGCCGGTGCGGCAGGCCTTTAGGGCAGTGTCAGGGTTGTGGGAGCTGAAACCTATATGCCTTATGATGCCCTCATCCTTGGCCTGGGCCAAGGCCTCGCAGGCCCCCCCAGGCGCCAGAGCCCGTTCCAGCTCCTCTGGTTTGGAGAGGTTGTGGATCTGGAACAAATCTATGTAATCGGTGCGCAGCATTTCCAGGCTGCGGGTCATATGCTCCTTTAGCCCCCCTCCATCCAATTTACGCGACTTGGTGGCCAAGATCACCTGGTCACGTACGTCTTCCAAGGCCCGGCCGATTTTTTCTTCACTGTCGCCGTACATATTGGCGGTATCGAAAAAATTTATCCCCTTTTCGAAACAATATGCGATGAGATCAACCGCTTCCTGCAGGTCCAGCCGGGTTACGGGGATGCCCCCAAATCCTATCTCGCTGACCATCAGACCGGTTCGCCCCAATCTGATTTTTTTCATAACTAATACCTTTTGCTTTTTTGAATCAATATTGGCTATACGCCTCGACGTCTTGTAGTCATTATATCATGCCGCTGGTAAGCCGGCTTTGGGTGGCAGCCGGATCAGCCCGAAAGCCGGCGGCCTTGATGAAAAAGATGCAGCCGGTTGGGGTCCACGGCCAGTCTGACCCGCCGGCCTGGAGCGTACCCCGCCTCCTTGGAGGCGCGGGCGGTAATGGATCCCTGGCCCAAACGGGCATGGATGTATTTTTCTGAACCCACATTGCTGAGCATCTCCACCCGGGCCTCCAGCCGAATGGGCCCTGCCCCTTCCGGCATTAGGTCTTCCGGGCGCAGGCCCAGAGCCAGTTCCATACCTTCATGCAAATAGCCCGCTTCTTTCAGGCCCAGGGAGAAACCGTCTCCTTGGAAAAACCATTTATCCTCACGGCGGGCTGCGGTTCCGGGAAACAGATTCATCTCCGGCGAGCCGATGAATTTGGCCACAAAGGTGTCTGCCGGTCTTTCATAAATCTCCTCCGGCGGGCCTTTTTGCAGGATTTCGCCTGCGCGGATGACGGCCACCTGGTCACCCAAGGTCATGGCCTCCACTTGGTCGTGAGTCACGTATATCATGGTCGCCTGTATCTGCTGGTGCAGTTGCTTCAGCTCCAAGCGCACGCTGGCGCGAAGGCGGGCGTCCAGGTTGCTGAGGGGCTCGTCCAGCAAAAACAGGCTGGGCCTGCGCACCAAGGCCCGGCCCATGGCCACCCGCTGGCGCTGGCCCCCGGACAGGGCCCGGGGTTTGCGCAGCAGAAGCTCTTCGATCCCCAGCAGGCGGGCGGTCTGGGCCACCCGCCGGCTGATGGTCTCCCGGTCCACGCCGCGCATGCGCAGCCCAAAGCTGAGGTTCTGGGCCACGGTCATGTGGGGGTACAGGGCGTAGCTCTGAAAGACCATGGCCACATCCCTTTCCCGGGGAGTGAGCCGGTCCAGGGGCTGGTCCTTCAGCCACACCTCGCCCTCATCCTGGGCGATCAGACCGGCCACAATATGCAGCAAGGTGCTCTTGCCGCAACCCGAGGGCCCCAACAGCACCCAAAATTCGCCTTGGGCCACTTCCAGGCTCACCTGGGAGAGAGCCTGCACCTTGCCGAAGCGTTTGCTTATTCCTCTGAGGCTGAGATAGGCCATGTCTAACCCTTGGTGGCCCCGGCGGTCAGGCCCCGGACCAGAAAGCGCTCGAATAACAGAAACAAGACCAATATGGGAATGGTGGTCATCACCGAGGCGGCCATAACCAGCTGCTTGGACAGGTGTACACTCTCGGCCAGTTGCACCACGCCCCGGGAAAGGGTGAACTTGCTGGGGGTGTCCAGAAACATAAAGGCGAAGAGGAACTCGTTCCAGGCGATCATAAAGGTGTAAAGGGCCACACTGGCCAGGGCGGGGGCGGAAAGGGGCAGCACGATGCGCCAGATAACCCCCCAGCGGGTGCAGCCGTCTATCATGCCGGCGAACTCCAACTCCTGGGGCAAGGTGAGAAAGTAGCTGCGCAGCATATACAGGGCCACGGGCAGGGTCTGGGCCAGATAGACCAGAATGAGCATGGGCAAAGAATCATGCAGGCCCAGCTGGGAGAAGATGACATATAAAGGCACCACCAAGACTATGGCCGGGAACATATAGATTAAAAGAATGCCCGTGGACATCAGCGCCCGGCCCCGGAACTTGAGCCGGGTTACGGCATAGGCCCCCACCGTGGCCAGCAAGAGGGAAAGAATCACCGTTGCCAGGGAGACCAAGCCGCTGTTTAGGATATAGCGCCAAAAATCATGTTTAAAAAGGACCTGCTCATAGGCGCCTAGAGAGGCCCGGCTCAGGTCCAGCCACAGGTTGGCGGGATCCTGTACGATCTCCACCAGGGGTTTGAATGAAGAAACCACCATCCAATAAAAGGGAAAGGCAGCCGCGATCACAAAGAAAACCAGCCCCGCAACTTTCAGGCCCTTTATGAAAACCGCTTCGGTTTTTTCCCTGAACGCCAAGTGTAAAATCTTTCTTTACTTAAAGCAGGCTGCGGGCCTTACCTACTGGCCGCGCCGCCAGAGATCACCACCTGGCCTTCCTGATAGGTAACCAAATCCGTGAAATCCAGCACATCGGCCATGTCGATGTTTTTTCTCCCTCAATTTACTGCCTGGGAGGCGGCTTCAAAGGACGGCTTGTCACGGGGGCATTGCTGGTAAGCGATGCCTACTTAAAATAAAGAGCAGCTTCAGTTGAGGTTTTCTTTTCCACAGCATCTATCGGACGATCCGTGTTTATGAAAACGCCCCATTGATGAGGAGCATTAGGGCGTGTGAACTTGACAGCAAACACTTTTGTTACATTTGGCTTGGAGGAGGCCATGGCCGGGCCGGGAACTTCCAGGCCGCTATCGTGGAAATATTGCCCCGCCCCAAAACCCAAACCGAAAACCGTCATTAAAGCCAAAATACTTAATACTTTTTTCATGAGTTTTCCCTTTCTCCTTAGATGGTCTGCGCAGAAGCAGCATAAAGACAATTTCAGAGTAATCATTTTCATACTAGAGATCAATCCAAACGGAGCTTTTCACGCAAGCGGGCGGATAAAGCTCTCACAGTTTCAAAAGCCTTTTCCACCGTCTTTTCGCCGTCCGAGTTCACCAGGCAGCAGGTGACTGGCGGCAGCATGCTGTGGGAGGGCATCAAGTCGCGGTCCACTCCCCAGCGGGCCAGCGCGCCCCAGGCCTGGGCCAGGCGGGCCTCCAGGCTGGCCGGGTCTTTCTGGTTGAAGGGCTCGGAATTGGTGGGCATCATATCTCACACCAGGCTGCGGGCCTCGCGTACAATCCAGCGGAAATAGATGACCAAAAACAGGGCCAGGAACAAAAACAAGACCATGGCCACGGCCGACCCCGCCCCCAGATCGAACTCGCCAAAGGCGTAATCATAAACCTTGATGGGCATTACCTGGGTGCCGGCCTGGCCCCGGGTAAGCAAAAATATGTCGTCGAACTTGTTTATGGTCCAGATGAACCTAAACAGAAAAAGGTTGGCCAGAACCAGGTAGAGCTGAGGCAGGGTTATGTGGAAAAAAGTCTGCAAAGGCGAGGCCCCATCCACAGCGGCGGCGGAGTACAGCTCCTGGGGT
>JASFOZ010000454.1:0-3801 GCA_050116255.1 Desulfarculaceae bacterium | reverse complement strand
AGCTTCACCCCGGGAACCATGGACCGCCTGAGTCTGGGGTACGAGACGGCGCGGGAGATCAACCCGGCCATCATTTACTGTTCCGTCTCCGGCTTTGGCCAGACCGGGCCCTACTGCAGCCTGCCCGGCTACGACGTGGTGGCCCAGGCCATGTGCGGCATCATGATGTGTACCGGCTATCAGGACAGCCTTCCGGTGAGAGTGGGGGGCTCCTGGATAGACATGGGCGCGGGTATGTACTCCGCCATGGGGGTGCTCCGGGCCCTGTATGAGCGCCAGGAAACCGGCCAGGGCCAGCACGTGGACGTGAGCCTGATGGACACGGCCCTGTGCTGGATGGCGCCTCAGATCATCCGCTACTCTATGAGCGGGGAGTTGCCGGCCCGGGCCGGCTCGGCTTTGCCTGTCTTTTCCCCCTACCAGGTGTTTAAGGCCAAAGACGGCTACCTGTTCATCGGTGCTTCTCACGAGCGCTTCTGGCATTCCTTGTGCGATATCCTGGGCCTGGAGGCGCTGCGGGACGACCCGCGCTTTTTGCGCAACCAGGACCGTGTGGCCAACCGCGACGAACTCACTGGCCTGATCGAGCAGGCCTTGGCCGATTGGGCTCGCGACGAGGTGGTGGCCAAACTACGCCAGGTGAGCATCCCCTGCGGACCAGTGCTGGACGTAGGCCAAGTGCTGGAGGACCCCCACGTGGTTGAGCGCGGCGTCCTACAAAAATGGGAACATCCCCAGCTGGGGCCGCTGACTCAAATCAAGACCCCCATCGCGGTGGAGGGACAAATGCCCCAGATCAAGACGCATGCCCCAGCGATGGGGCAGGACACCCGCCAGGTCCTGGCCGAGCTTGGCTACGAGCCCCAGGAGATAGAACAGATGCTGGCCTCCGGGGCCGCGATAGAAACCGGTTCGAACAGGAGGGCTTGATTATGAAAGCCGGGAGTGACATCTAATGAGGCCTTTACGTTCGCTTCTGTTCGTGCCCGGGCACAAGCCCTCCTGGGTGGCCAAGGCCTGGCGGTCCGGGCCGGACGGTCTGATCTTGGACCTGGAGGACGCGGTGCCAATGGACGAGAAGGTGGCGGCACGGCGCGAGGTGCGGGCCGTTTTGGACCAGGCCGATCCGGACGACTACCTCTGCGTACGTGTCAACAGCCTGGCCACGGGCATGACCCAAGAGGACCTGGAGGCTGTGGTTCATTCCAACCTAAACGCGGTGATGCTGCCCAAGATCTACCGGTCCCAGGAATTGGCTGCGGTGGACGAGATTCTCACCCGCCTGGAGCAGACCCAAGGCATCCCCCCGGGTTCCATTGCCACTCCCCTGCTGCTGGAAACCGCCCAGGGCATACGCCACGCCTATGAAATCGCCGTGGCCAATCCCCGGGTGGACATGATCCTGATGTCCGCCGGACCCGGTGGCGATGCTGCCCGGGCCATCGGCTACCAGTGGAGCAAACAGGGCACCGAGACTCTTTATCTGCGCTCCAAGCTGGTGCTGGACTCCCGCGCCGCCGGGGTTTTGCCCCTGATCAACTCCTGGTACGACGTATCCGATCTGGAGGGACTGGCCCGGGACGCGCGCCTCAACCGTAGCCTGGGCTACGCGGGCATGGCCTTGATTCACCCCAGTCATGTGTCTGTGGTCAATGAAGTCTTCACCCCCACCGAGGCGGAGCTGGCCTTTTACCGGGGTCTGCTGGAGGCCTTTGCCGAGGCGGAGAAACAGGGACACGCGGCGGTGGTCTACGAAGGGGACATGGTGGACTACGCCATGGTCCAGACCGCCAAAGACATCCTGGAATTTGCGCGAAGCATAAAAAACAGCCAGTGACCGCGCCGGTCTCAAGCCGGCCGGCGGGCGCCTTGATTCCAGTGCTTCAGACCATGGCCCTGGTGTTCTATAATAGTACGTTCTGTGACGGTAATTAGGTCAGTGCAACATGGTCTTAACCACCTGCCTCAAACGCCAAAACGCGCAGATATTCCAAAGACCTTAAGAAAAGCAGGTACCTAACCAGGTGGATGTCAAATTTATGAAACTGAAAATCTCAAATGGCAAGAAGGTACGGTGTTTCCATTACGTGGCTGTGGACGACGCCACCCCTATCTGCGCTTTATAAATATGTGGGGGCCACAACCAGGCCAATGCCATTCATATAGTTGAGCGCTTTCCTAAATTGGCTGAAAGGGGATACTCCTGCAACTAGTGCCGCCCTCATACTCCCTGAAAGTAAAGACACCTTTCACGCAATCAAAAGGCTCCTTTATATATGCCGGTTACGTCCTCCTCGGTCAGATCACGGGGATTTGTGATGAATAATCTCGCCTGTTTCATACCCCCCTCCACCAGTTTGGGGAGGTCTTTCTGCGATATTCCATACTGAGTTAACCGGTAGGGTATTTGCACTGAGTCGAGCAGCTTCTTTATGGATTCTACTGACTTGTCCGCGGCCTCGTACATTGAGAGACCCGCTATGTTTTCTCCCAGCGCCTGGGCGATATCGGCGAATTTAGCAAGATTGCCGGTTTTGTTAAAATTCATGACATGCGGCAGCATAATCGCATTGGAACGCCCATGGGAGAGATGATAATCGGTGCCTATGATATAGGATAAGGCGTGTACGGCACCCAGCCTGCCGCTGGCAAAGGCCAGACCGGCGAGGGCAGCCGCCAAGAGCATATTATAACGGGCGGTTTCATTGTTCCCTTTTGAATAGGACATCGGCAGGTTATATCCGATTAGGCTGATAGCCTCGATTGCCAGAATTTGGGCGAATGGAGTGGTGGTGGCGGCTACATAGGCCTCTATGGCGTGAACCAAGGCATCCATCCCGGTATTCGCGGTCACCTCCGGCGGCATTGTCAGGGTCAGCATGGGGTCGAGCATCGCCACTTCGGATAGTGCAAAATAACTGGATACGGATTTTTTGGTATTTTCCCGTTCATCGGCTACGATAAGGGACTTGGTTACTTCACTGCCGGTTCCCGCGGTGGTGGGAATCAGTATCTTGGGAAGGGCTGCATTGGGAACTAGATCAATCCCAACGTAGTCCAAAATGGCTCCCGGATTGGTGGCCATGATGGCGGCGCCCTTTGCGACGTCAAGGGAGCTTCCACCACCCAAGCCGATCACTATGTCATGAGATCCTTCCCGGATCAGCGCACCGCACTCATCCACAAGATGGGCCGGCGGCTCAGGAACCACTTTATCGAATATATCGAATTTAATTTTCTGCTCATGTAAGGATTTTTCCACAGTTTCGGTAAATCCAGCGGAAACTATCCCAGGATCCGTAACAATGATTGCCTTTTTCCCCCCAAGGGTTTGCACCTCTTCACCAACTTTATTAACTATATTTTTATTAATGACAATTTTTTTAGGAGAAAAAAATTGGCAGATTTTCTCCATACTGTGGAATTCTTTATTCATTATTATGTCTCCTCTAATAATTGCCGATCGGGAAATATAATACAGCTTAGCCGTAAGCCAAAGGTTCTTTGCTTTATTTGTTTAATTCAGTATATTTATTTGAGCCTTTTTAATAATAAATTATTATATGAACGCTATGCGGCTGCATTGTACCTGAACCTCCCGCAGAGGCTTACCTGCGGTGGCCCAAGATATATAATCATTCTTATAAAAACGGCTTCTCATTCTTTGTAATATCCATCCGCTTCAATGAAGGCCCTTTAACCCTCGCGGCTTCGCCTTCAGGTGGTTGCACTTGAAGCGAAAAGGCCTAATAACTACATATGATTAGGAAAATGCAGTCTTTTTGTCTCGCTTAACAGCCT
>JASFOZ010000453.1:0-3811 GCA_050116255.1 Desulfarculaceae bacterium | reverse complement strand
AACGTGGGCATGGCCTGCCGCACCGCCATCAGGCATGCCAGTAAGGAGTTTTTATTCTGGGAGACGGTGGATTGGTCGTATGATCTCACCCATGTACGGATTTTTTTGGAGCTTTTGAGATACTATGACGTGGTGCAGGGGGTACGCTCACCTCCCTTCAAGAGATTGAGTTACATACCCGTACTCAGGACCATATACCGGGTAAGGAAGCGGTCTGACAATGTGGTGGCTGCGGTGGTTTCTTTGACCAACTATTATCTGCTGCGGCTTTTATACTGGGCGCCGTTTCAAGATTTTCAGAACATCACCTTTTACCCCACCAAACTGGTGCAATCCCTGGACTTGGTGGGAAGGAGTTCCTTTGTCAATCCTGAGATGCTTATCAAGGCCTATGCCACCGGGGTGCGCTTTCTGGAAGTACCCATAAAGTTCATCCCCCGCACCGCCGGAGAGGCCAAGGGCATCAAGCTGCCGGCGGTTCTGCGGTCGGTGCGGGATATCTTCGGCAATTGGCTTAAATGGGGCCTGAAGCTTAACCTCAATCTGCCCCGGAGCAAGGGCCGCCGGATCTACAACGTGTCTGAGCCTTTCTTCTTGGAAGATGAGGTCCTGCCTTTGGTTTTGCCCTTGTTTAGGGAATACCGGCCCTAGCCTGGATATTTCATAAGCTCCAGACATCGCCTGGCTGCGTTATCATGGGTTCGCGGTATCAAAAATACAGCTTCACCCATGAATGCCTTGCCGGTCGATGCCTGGAACTTGTGAAATATCCAGGCTAAAGTTGGCGGGACCGAGACAGCAGTATAACCGGGTCCGGCTCTCCACTGCGTAGAGATATTTCTAGCGCCCGCTTCCGGGACGCGTTCACAATGCCAGACCTTTTGTTGACAAGCGGTCAGGCAGGCTATCAGGTCCGTGAGGATCCTGCTATCTCATGGGCAGTCTCACGCACGGCATTTATGACCTGTTCGGCCTCAGCATCGCTGAGCCTGGGGTAAAGGGGCAGGGCTATGGTGGCCTCTCCGATGCGCTCCGCCTCGGGGAAGTCTCCGGGTTTGAAGCCGAACCGCCTACGGTAGTAGGAGAGCAGATGCACGGCCCGGTAGTTGACCGCCACCCCGATACCCTTGGCCTGTAACAGCTTCATGAACCGGTCTCTTTGATCCACCCAGATGGTGAACAAATGGCGGCCGTGCTTGCTGCCTGGACGGGAGCGGGGATAATCAACCCCGGGTAGGCCATTGAACGCATCCTCATAGCGGCGGGCCAACTCTTCACGCCGCTTAAGGCGCTCTTCTATCCGGGGCAGCTGGGGAATGAGCAGGGAGGCCAGGATGTCGGAAAGATTTCCCTTGAAACCTAGCTCCACCATGTCCCAATGCTGATACTCCTTGGCATAGCGGTCAGCCGCGCCCTTGGACATGCCGTGCAGCCGCAGGACCTTGAACCTTTCCGCCAGATCTTCGGAGTTGGTGGCCAGGGCTCCACCCTCTCCGCAGGAGATGTTTTTGGTGGTGTAAAAGGAATAGACCGCTGCTTGGCACAGGTCTGCTGAGCCGTACCCATCCCGTTTGGATTCAATGGCGTGAGCCGAGTCTGAGACAATGTGGAGCCGGTGGCGATCGGCGATCTCCCCAAGCCGCACCATGTCGCACATAAGCCCATAGAGGTGCACCGGCAGTATGGCCTTGGTGCGTGGGGTGACAGCCGCCTCCACTTGGGTGGCATCCATATTTCCGGTGTCCGCTTCCACATCCACAAAGACCGGTGTGGCCCCGACCTTGATTATGGCGTTGCTGGTGGCGATAAAGGTCATGGGCGTGGTGATGACCTCATCACCGGGGCCGATATCCAGGGCGGTAAGGGCGATCTCTAGGCCCAAGGTGCAGTTGGCCACGGTCACCACCTGCCCCACTCCCAAATATTGGGCAAACTCCTGCTCAAAGCGGGCGCAGGCCGGACCGGTGGTGTGAAACAATGACTCCAAGGCCTGGTTGCAGGTTTTTATCTCTTCCGGGCCGATGTTGTGCCGGAAAAATTCCACTTTGTGAAGAGACATGTCAGTGAAGCTCTCGCTGGCCGTTTTTGGCCACTATGGGTATGGAGCGCATCCATATTTGGCGATCCCACCAATCGCGGTTGGCCTTGTACCACGCAATGGTGTCCATCAGGCCCTTTTCCCAAGAGGTTTGCGGCTCCCAGCCTAAGAGATCATTTATCTTGGAATAATCTCCAGTATGCCGGAAGACCTGCCCCGGCCGGTCGCCGATAAAGGTGATTTGGTCTGGGCTGCACTCCATCAGCTCCACCACATCCTCGGCGATGCTCAGTATGCTCCTATGCACACCGCTGGCCAGGTTGAAGACCTCGCCGACGACTTTTTCCTCTGGGGCGTGCAAAACCGCATCAATGCCCCGGCAGCAATCTTGCACGTGGAGGAAATCCCGGGAGGCCTGGCCGTTGCCGTGCACGGTCAAGGGCTCATCCAAGAGCACGCTGGTGACGAAACGGGGCACCACTTTCTCCAGGTGCTGGCGGGGGCCATAGTTATTGAAAGGCCTTACTATTACCGCCGGTATCTGATAGGTGGCCCAATAGGAGAAAACCAGGCGGTCGGCCCCGCACTTGGCGCTGGCATAGGGGCTCAGGGGTTTTAGCGGGTGCTCCTCGTTCATGGCCTGGTCCAGGGCGGTGCCGTACACCTCAGAGGTGCTTATATGCACCAGGCGTTTTACCCGCTTGCGGTTTTTCAATACCGCGTTGGCTACTGCCTGAGTGCCCATCACATCGGTTTCATAAAAGAGCAGATTATCGTAGATGGAGCGGGTGACGTGGGTTTCGGCGGCGAAATGAATCACCAGGTCTGATTGGGACACCAGGGTGTTCACCAGCTCGGCATTGCGCACGTTTCCATACCAAAACTCACAGCTATCATCGTCAGGGATGCGGTAGGCCTCGGGCAGGTTGCGGATGGAGCCTGCATAGGTGATGCAGTCCAGCACCAAAACCCTGTAGTTGGGATATTTGGACCTGAGATAGCGGACAAAGTTGGCGCCGATGAACCCGGCCCCTCCGGTCACCAGCACCGTCCGCTGTTCATCGGGCGAGGCGATGGTCATGGTTTTATCCTCCGGCCAAAAATGCCCCGGTAAGGAGACGAAGTCTGGACTCAGATATTATCACTTAAAAGAAAACAATGCCTAGGGCAAGGAAAACCGGCCCAAGTCAGGTTCCTTTGTCTTTTTTCAATTCCCAGCCTGCCACTCGGTGGAGCCCGGTAAATCCCGGTTTTTGATCCGGAAATCGAGGAATCATCCTCAATCTCATCACCTCGGGTCCCAGTATGGGGATCTTATTGGTGAGCTTGGCGAAATTTTTGGCCCAGCCCGAGGTTAGATATAGTTCTTTTTCAGAGGCGCCCTTGACCAGATAACGGTGGGATACGGTCATGGCCGAAGGCGGCGGTGTGAGAATGAGGTCGCTGTGGAAGAGTTCCCGGTAGTTGGGGGGCAGCTGCCAGCGGGAGTAGAATCCTGGAAAAAGTTTTTCCGCCAGCCACATCTTCAGGGCTGCTGAGCTTTTAAATTTGTATTTCTCGGTCCACTGGGCCACGCTCAAGCCTTGATCTTCAGCCCAGCGCAAACCGATGGGCTTGAGTCCGGCGGTCCAGGTGCTGAGGTAGTAGGCCTCGGTTTGATTATAAAGATGGAAAATATAGCCGCCATATACCCGCCCGCGGCCGACCATCTGGCCCATGGCCAGGGACTGTCTCTTAATATGAAAGGAATTGTCAAAAAAGTAGGCATAGCCA
>JASFOZ010000452.1:0-3827 GCA_050116255.1 Desulfarculaceae bacterium | reverse complement strand
TCCAAGATATGCCTGAGGATGAAGTCACGGTCAATTGGACTCGAAACCGTTGGTTTATCACAGCCAGCCGGGACAGTATGCGTCACGATTTCTACCACTATCTTTTTTATAAGATCCACGAGGATAAAAAGCGGCTTACCAAAGAGGACAGGGCCGTTTACGAACTCATAAAAAACGAATGATTCCTGAATGGAGATGCAAATGACTGGGGCGGAAGCTCTGGTAACGATGCTGAGGAACTATGGAGTTGAGTACGTCTTCGGAGTACCCGGCGACACCAGTCTGACTCTTTATGAGGCCCTTTATGAGGCGAACTCCAGCATAACACACATTATGGCCCGGGATGAGCGAAGCGCCGGTTTTATGGCCGATGCCTATGCCCGCCTGAGTCATCGTCCCGGTGTGGCTGAGTGTCCCAGCGGGGCGGGAGCCCTTTATTCAGTACCCGGTGTGGCTGAAGCCAACGCCTCTTCAATCCCGGTGATCATATTCACCAACGGGATTAGCATGGCTGGGGAGGGAAAGGGCACCATAACCGAGTTGGACCATCACATCCTATTTGAGTCCATCACCAAACGGTCCAGCTTTCTGAAGCTGGGCAAAAAACTGCCCGAAGATGTTAGGCGCGCCTTTCGCATCGCCACCACCGGCAGACCCGGGGCGGTGCACCTGGTTTTGCCCATTGAAAACATGAAAGGCGATTTTGACTTCCAGCCCGAAGATTTGTGGGCGGAAAAGGAATGTATGACTTATCCGGCCTATCGGGTTCAAGCCGGCAGTAAAACGCTGGATAAGGTGGCTGAGGAGCTTTTGGAGACCCGGAAACCGGTGATGGTCGTCGGAGGCGGAGTAAATCACTCCCAAGCCAATAACGAAGTTATCTCCTTGGCCCAGTGGCTGCAGGCTCCGGTGGTGACCACCATCAGCGGGCAAGGCATAATGCCTGATGACCATCCCTTGGCCTTGGGCGTGATCGGCGACAACGGCTATCATCCCCATGCAATTCAGGCTGTTGAAAATGCCGACCTTCTGCTTTATTTGGGATGTAAAATGGGCTCGGTTTCCACGATCAAGTGGACCATCCCTTCTGCCCGGCCGGACCTCAAAATCATTCAAATAGACATCGACCCAACCATATTGGGCAATAATTTTGAGAACCATATCAATGTGGCCGGTGATGTCAGGCTGGTTTTAAGCGAATTGCTCTTTCGCCTCAAGGCCAAAGCCAACCCCAGGGAATCCAGGCCTTTTATTGAAGAACTCAATGAGATGCGGACAAAGTTCTGGCAGGAGGCCCAGCCGGAGCTGAATTCAGATGGGGTTCCCCTGAAGCCGCAACGAATCATTAACTCCCTTAACCAACATTTGCCCACTCCGGCCGTGGTGATTGCCGATGCAGGCACCCCCACCCCTTACATCACCCGTTTTCTGAAGCTGGGCCACGCCAGCTCCAGGTTTTTATTTCCACGGGCCTATGGGGGTTTGGGTTATGCCATTCCGGCGGTGGTGGGCGCTTGGCTGGCCCGGCCCGATGCCAGGCCGGTGGGGCTTTTCGGCGATGGCAGTCTGGGTATGAGTACCGGCGAGCTTGAGACTCTGGTTCGTCTCAAGGTGCCGGCGGTGCTGATTCATTTTAACAATAGCTGCTTCGGCTGGATCAAAGCCCTGCAAGCCCTTCACTGTCAAAGCAAATTTTTGTCGGTGGATTTTCAGGCGGGCGATATGAGCAAGGTGGCCAGTGCCTTTGGCATGCAAGCCGAGCATATCGAAACCGAAGATGATCTGGAAGCTGGGATGGACCGGGCTTTCGCCGCTCAAGAACCCTATTTCCTTGACGTGGTAAGCGAAGCCGAAACCGAGCAACTGCCGCCGGTCTACTCCTGGCTAAAGGCAGCGGGGATGTCAACCGCATGCTGACAGATATAAAGCCTTGTATCTCAATCCAGGTGCTTTTTGGCATTGCGGATTGTGAAGCTAGCAGTTGTGGAGGCAATTAATGAAGATAGTCGTGATAGGGGGAGGCTGGGCAGGCTGTGCCGCTGCCGCCCAGGCCGCCAAAATGGGGGCTGAAGCCATCCTCTTGGAAAGAACGGATATGCTCTTGGGCACCGGCCTGGTCGGCGGCATCATGCGCAACAACGGCCGGTTTACCGCAACCGAAGAGCTCATAGCCCTGGGCGGGGGTGAAATCTTTAAGGCCATTGACGACAATTTCCTGCATCAAGACATATCTTTTCCCGGACATGATCACGCATCGCTTTACAACGTGGCCACCATGGAGCCGATCATCCGTGGTCTGCTGCAGAGGGCGGGAGTGCAAATACACTTTCAGTCCAGGGTGGTGGATGCCGAGACTGATGGCGAAACCATCCAGGCGGTGGTTGCCAAGGACAGGGTCACCGGCGAGGCTTTAAAGCTCACTGCCGATGTTTTCGTGGAAGCGACCGGCACTGCCGGCGGCCCGGCCAACTGCAGCAAATACGGCAACGGCTGCGCTATGTGCGTGCTTCGCTGCCACTCTTTTGGGGGGCGGGTGAGCCTGGCGGCCAAGGCGGGGATTAAGGAGATGCGTGCCGTTAAAGGCGGCCAGGTAGGCGCGTTCAGCGGCTCCTGCAAGCTCCTGAAGGAATCATTGGATCCGGCGATTAAAAAAGAACTTGACCGCAAAGGCGTTGTGGTGGCGCCCCTGCCTGAAGAGCTCGTGGTGGGGGACAAACTTGCCATCAAGGCATGCCAGCAATACGCCCTGCCTGAGTTCGGGCGCAATTTGGTGCTCCTGGATACCGGTCACGCCAAACTGATGACGCCTTTTTTCCCCTTGGAAGCCTTGCGTATGGTGCCAGGGTTTGAAAAGGCCCGTTATGAAGACCCGTACGCGGGCGGACTGGGCAATTCGGTGCGTTATCTGGGCATGTCGCCTCGGGACAATTCCCTCAAGGTAACTGGTTTGGCCAATCTGTTTTGCGCCGGAGAGAAAACCGGTCCCTTTGTGGGCCATACCGAGGCCATCTGCACCGGAGTTTTGGCAGGCTGCAACGCTGTGAGAACAGCGGCAAAAGCAAAGCCCCTGGTACTTCCGGACAGCCTGGCCATAGGCGACGCCGTAAGTTACGTCCAAAACCAAATCCAGACCGAGCAAGGCCTGGCATTGAAATTCACCTTCTCCGGTTCGGTTTTGTTCGAGCGTTTGAAGCAAAAGGGGCTTTACAGCACCAACAAGAATGAGATCAGAAAACGTGTGGCCAGTGAGGGCCTGGAGGATGCTTTCAATATTTATTGATCAGTAGCTGCTTCCCGGGAGAGGCGATGGATTTGGCTTCGTGCGGGCGGCGTTTGGCAATAGTCCTTTTGCGAGAGAGGGAATTATGTCTGTTGGAAAAAAAATTGCGATCTTGGCGGCCATTGTCCTACTGTCATACGGGCTATCAATCCCCTGGCAACACATTTCCAAACCTTACTACTTAGGATTCCTGCCTGCTCCCATCTTCTATGCAGTTATTGTGCACGTCCTTTTCGTGGCCTTGCTGGCTTACCTGGCATTTTTCAATCGAATTCACGGCAGAGCGGAAGACGAGGACCGATTTCTGGCTGAATGCGACGCTGAGGAGGTGAAAAAATGAGTCCTACTCTGATTATTGTGGGTGTCACTTTCTACACCTTGGTCGTATTCGGTATCGGCATGTGGGGTTTTAAGAAAGCTCAGCCAAGCATGGAGGACTTTTTTCTGGCCGGCCGGAAGCTTGGCATTTTCTTCGTACTCTGCGCCACCTGGTCCACCCTGTTCAGCGCCTTCTCCTATATCGGTATGCCGGGTGCATATTACCGGC
>JASFOZ010000451.1:0-3836 GCA_050116255.1 Desulfarculaceae bacterium | reverse complement strand
AGACGGAACCTATGTCAGCGCCGACGGCAACACCCACATCACCGTCAGTGACAACGGCGGTTTCTACGCCGGTAATATCACTGATTATGGGGTTCCCACCATTGCCCGCGTCTTGGCCATAAAAAAAGGCTCCGGCCTTTCCAACGCCACCTTAAGCGGCAGCTTTCACATGGGGGTATACGGGGCCTCGAACAATCTTCTGGATCCCTGGAGCGGGTGGCTGGATTGCTCCTTTGACGGCAACGGCAACTACACCTGGATCGCCCTGGAGTCATCAGGACCCAACCGCACCGTAGTCAGCCGCCAAGGCACCTACTCAGTGGCCTCAGACGGCACCGTGAGCCTGGACAACGGCTTTTGGGCCATCGTCTCCGCGGACGGCAATAACTTCATAATGGTTGATGTCAACGCCGCCGACGGCGAGGTGAGTATGGGCCAGGCGGTGAAGAAGTCGCAATAATCAAATAGCCTGCCAGTGGGGCGATTCGCTCCACCGGCAGGCTATATAAACAAATTTAGTTAGTTACCAGAATCGGCGGCCCGTGCCTCTATTGGCGCCGCCACGGCTGCTGCGGCTAAACCAGCCGCCGCCACGGCCGCTGCGGCTGAACCAGCCACCGCCACGGCCGCCCCGGCCAAACCAGCCGTTGCTGCGGCCGCCCCGGCCCCAGGCCTGGCCGCCGCCGCAGGGCCCCTGGCCCCGGCCGCTGCCCGGACCCATCCCCCTGGGTCCGCTGCCATCATAAAACGGCATGGCCATCACCTCCCTTCGTCTTCCTCTTGTGCCTGGGCCGATTCGGCCCGGTTAAGTTCATCTTCCACTTGGGCCAGGCGATCTCTCAGGAAATCGGCCTCTGCCCGCAAATCTTCGCTGACAGGCGCATATCCAGGCCCGGCCCAACCACGGGGGCCTCCCTGGAACCAGCCGCCTCCCCAGCCGAATCCCCGGCCGCCGCCCCAGGGGCGTCCGCCCCGGCCCCGGCCGAAGTAGCCATAATTACCTCTATAGCCGCCGCAGCGGCCCCGGCCCCCTCCTGTGAGCGGGCCTTCACCTCTTGGTCCTGTGCGATCGAATCCCGGCATGACCGCCTCCTTTTTTAATGTTCTGCCGTATCAGGCCCGGCGCCCCCGGCGCCGGCCCCTGCCTCTGCCCGGACCGCCCCGGCCCCGGCCAGGGGCCATCTCATAGGAGCCGCCCTCGATGCGGAGTCCCAGGCCACCCACCAGGCTGGTGGAGACCGACCTGCGGGCCGCCGCCAGCACCCGGCCGAAGGTCTGGCGGGACACTCCCATCAGGGCGGCCGCTTCCTCTTGATCCATGCCCTGCACGTCGAAAAGCCGCAGGGCCTCCAACCCCTCCCGCGACAGCACCACCTCCCCCACCGGCTTTTTGTCATAGGGCCCGAAATGAAAGGCCGGGGGCCGGTAATGCACGATCTTGGCTGCTGGTGGTCTGGGCATGGCGCCTCCTAAGTTATGAGCCTACGCTCAAAATATAATGGCGGGCCCGGCTGCGGTCAAGGATTATTTTGAGCCTGCGCTCAAAATAATCCAATTTGGTTTGGGCGGAGGCTCCGGGCGGGAAAAAGGACTTTAGGTTATATTTATAATGCGGATAGCAAAGGGCCTATCTCGGCCTTGCCCTGATTCATCGCCTTTGATATGTTGTGATGAGTATGTATGTTTTCGGTCCTGCCCGGTACGTTGGTGGATTGGTATTTCGGTTATGTCTATGACCATTTGGGAGGAACAAAGATGAAAAAGATCATATTGGCAGCCCTGGCCATAGCCTTGGTGGTGGGTGTGATGTCCGGTGTTGCCCTGGCCGCGAAAAAGCCGGTGCTGGGCGTGGTGGAGTTCAAGAACACCTCCGGAGCCGCCTGGTGGCGGGGCGGCATGGGCTGGGAGCTGGCCGGTTTGGTGATCAATGAGTTGGCATCAGGCGGCAAGTTCAGAATGGTGGAGCGCAAAAAGCTTGAGTCTGTATTGCGGGAACAGGATTTGGGAGCCAGCGGCCGGGTCCGGCGCCGCACCGCGGCCAAGATGGGCAAGATTACCGGGGCCCAGTATCTGGTTATGGGCACGGTGACCGCGTATGAAGAAAAGACCTCAGGCGGCGGCGGCGGCATCTCCATCGGGCCGATCTCCATCGGCGGCAAAAAGGAGGATGCTTATATATCCGTGGACCTTCGCGTGGTCGACTCCACCACAGGCGAGATCGCCTTCACCCGGGCCATAGAGGCCACCTCCTCGGGCGGCGGACTAAGCCTGGGCGTGCATACCGGCATTTTTGGCGGCAGCCTGGGCGGATTTGAAAAGACCCCAGCGGGCAAGGCCTTACGCGCCTGCATAATCGAGATCGCCGAGTATCTGGAATGCGTGATGGTGGACCGCGACGGCTGCGAGGCCGAATACCAGGCCAAGGAAAAAAGGCGCCGTAAAAAGACCAAGGATTCCATTAAACTGGACGAGTAATCCCAGCGTAGTCTCCAGTGGTTTGTGCAAAGCCGATGGGCCGGCCCGGGGGGCCGGCCTTTTTTATTTTGCCGGGCCTGGTTGACGAAAAAAACTGGTCATAGGATAAGTATTGAGGCCGCAGGCCAGGGGGAAAATGGCGCCTGGATAAGGTTTTAGGCTCCTTTCCCCTTGCTGCGCAGGCATTAAACCGCTAACCTCCGGAAGAGAGGTCTCTTTATCCACGGAGGCAAGCCATGAAAGCCGGAAAATCCCCGCTTATAAAGCTGGTGTCCATCCTGGCGGCGCTCACCTTGGTCAGCGCCTGCGCAGCCACCTATACCAAGGTGCGCTACGCAGACCTTCAGGTCCAGAACAAGATGTCCAAGTCCATCTTTCTGGACCCGGTGGCCCCGGCCCAGCGTACCGTCTTTGTCCAGGTACGAAACACCTCGGACAAGCCCTTTAATCTGCAGCAGGAGGTGGTCTCGGCCCTGATGAGCCGGGGATACAAGGTGGTGGAGGATCCAAATAAGGCCCACTACCTGCTCCAGGCCAACGTGCTTTCCGTGGCCCTGCAGGATAAAGCGGCGGCGGAAGAATCCCGCCTGGCCGGCTTCGGCGGCGTCGTGGCCGGGGCGGTGCTGGGGGCGCTGGTGGGAGGCAGAGGCGGCCGGGGCTGGGGCGCTGCCGTGGGCGGAGTGGCCGGGGCTGCGGCCGAGACCATATCCGGGGCGGCGGTAAAGGTGGTGCAGTACACCGTGGTCACGGACATGCAAATCTCGGAAAGGGACGGCACCGTAAGTCAGCAGTTCATCTCCAACCTCAAGCAGGGCACTGCCGACACCACCATCAGGCAAAGGGCCGCCTCAGCGGTGAAATGGCGGCGCTACCAGACCCGTATCGTCTCCACGGCGCGCAAGGCCGACCTGGCCTTTGAAGAGGCCTACCCTTTTTTGCGCCACGGCATCTCCCAGGCCATCGCCGGGGTGATGTGAGGTTTGCCGGGCAGGGTTTCTGGTACACCGGCCTTTACCCAGGCGCCGATCGCATTATCTCAAAAAGCCCGCCTTCCCCTGCCGGGGGGCGGGCTGAGCATTTTCAAGGTGTGTTGTATGGCGAAAACCGGCACATACTTAAATCCCGGGGTTCTTCCAAAGAAAAACGTTTCCAACAACTTTTAAAATCAAATGAAGAGGGGCCGCCAAGCTGGAACACCGCCCCAGGTAACATTTTTCTTTGGAAGAACCATTTAAATAAAAAATGGTTATGCGAATAATTATGGGCAGGCAATGCCGCTTGCCTTGAAGAAAGGCGCTCCAGAACCCGTATTCTTTAAAAAAGGGGTTTTCCCAAGGGGTGCTTTGCTCTACCATTGCGCT
>JASFOZ010000450.1:0-3837 GCA_050116255.1 Desulfarculaceae bacterium | reverse complement strand
GATTCTTCGCAGGTAAAGGACCTTTTCTTCCTGATCAATCTGGAGGTGTTGAGCCCACTCCCCGGGGGGGTGGGTGACCTCGCACCGCAGCAGGCTGTTATCCGCCTTGATGCCCTCGGAGGCGAGCATGTCCTCTATGCTCTGGAATCCTCTAACCAAGTCGCGGCTTTTAGGGGAGGCGACAAAGGTGCCCTTGCCCCTGATGCGGCGGATGATGTCCAAGGATTCCAGCCTTTGGAAGGCCTGGCGTATGGTGGTGCGGCTGACATCGTAACGTTCCAGAAGGTCGTTCTCCGAGGGCACGGGGTCGCCTTCAGACAAACCGTTTTCCCTGATAATTTTGGTAATTATTTCACTTAGTTGTACATATAGGGGAACAAATGCTTCTCGGTCGAGATCAGGCAGTTGGTTCAAGTGGGTCATAATCTCTCTCCACATTATTGGGTTATCCCTACAACATAACAACCCTACAAGTCAAGACGTTAATCAGAGCTATAGGGCGATTGTCTTTTTGGGGGCGGGTTTAGGAAGATATATGAACCGGAAATAGAATAACAGCCACGTGGTGCTGTGCCTTCTGGTTGTGCTGCAAATGGGGTAGTGGGATTCCTATAAGCTGAGCTGCTTGGCTCAATCTGTCGCTCACTGGGCCCAGAGCCTTGAACTTAACTCATGCTGAATTGCGCTGTCTGCCGCTGTCTGTTTCTTCGCAACGGGCCAGAATCGTCGCTGCGATGCAATTTACTTGCTCAAGGTGATGTCAGCCAAAATGGATGGGGTTACTGCTATATCGCCCCCAGGGGGATACAAACGCCTTGCTGACCCACGCAGATATTTTCCCTTAAATTGTCCTGACAGGAACATTATGGTGAAAGTGCTAAAATCATTTCCAAGTTGGATTTCAGGCAAGGTTTTATTGTGATGGAAGCCGATGCAGGGGGCAAAAATCGGAAACGTCAGGCAGGGGAAGTCTGTCACTTTGCAGACCCTGGCCCGCCGCACCGGCCTTTGCCAGAATCTGGCTGCCTTAAGGGCGCTTTCCGCCGAAGGAGTCCAGAGGGGGCATATGAACCTGCATACCAAAAATCTGGCCATTCAAGCTAGTGTCAATTAGGATGAGATCGAAATATTGGCCGAGCGCCTCATCAAGGGAGGCAATATCTGGGCTGATATGGCAAAGGCATTATTAAAGGAGATCAGAGGTAAGTAAGGGGGCCCTATGTTTCCCAATCATCCCATAACCGTGGTGGAGGTCGGTCCCCGCGACGGCCTGCAGTACGAGCCCGAGTTCTTTCCCACCCCCCAGAAGATAGAGCTGATCAACCGGCTCATGGACGCCGGTCTGACCCGTATCGAAGTCAGCTCCTTTGTGCACCCCAAGGCCATCCCCCAGTTCGCTGACACCATGGAGGTGGTGCAGGGAGTTAAAGCCAAGGAGGGGGTGATCCGTTCGGTGCTGGTACCCAATGTCAAGGGCTGTGAGCGCGCCCTGACCACGGACGTGGAGGAGCTGGCCCTTTTTCTGTCTGCATCCGAGACCCATAACCAAAAGAACGTCAATATGACCGTGGCCCAGTCTCTCAGCGGCCTGGGGGAAGTGGCCCAGATGGCCATGGAGGCCAAAAGGCGCTTGCGCGGCTATGTGGTTACCGCCTTTGGCTGCCCTTATGAAGGCCGCATCCCGGCCGAGAGCGTCATCAGCATCATAAAGGCATATACCGACATGGGAGTGGCCGAGGTGTCTCTGGGCGACACCACCGGTATGGCCAATCCCAGGCAGGTGGTGGAGTTGTGCTCAGCGGTCAAGGAGGCGGCCGGCGATGTGCAAGTGGCTGTGCATTTCCACAACTCCCGGGGCACCGGTTTGGCCAACACCCTGGCCGCTTACCAGGCTGGAATCAGGATTTTTGACTCATCCATAGGAGGCATCGGCGGTTGCCCCACCGCCTTGGGGGCCATGGGGAATATAGCCACCGAAGAGCTGGTTTCCATGATGGAACAGATGGGCGTAGCCACGGGCGTGGACCTGGATAGGTTGTTGCAGGCGGCCCGTTTTGCCCAGGATGTGATCGGCTCCGACCTGCCCAGCTATGTTCTAAAAGCCGGCCCGCCCAACTGGGAGGGGCTACCTGCAGATGATCCCACCTGCCGCTAGGAGCCTTTGACGATGGGCGCAGTTATTGCGCGAGACCTATGCCAAAGAGGGCTGCTACTTCATCGCCTTCACCATTCAGGGCTTAATGAAGGAGTGTGCCCGCGCGAAAGAACTTGCTCCCCAATCCAGCTAAGCCGGCAAGGGGATTCCTAGAAAGCAGCCGGCATAATCCTGGATGCCTGGGAGAGATTCGAGGCGGACCGGTTATTCATCAATGGCTAAAAACATGGCGCCGCCTGACTCTAAGAACTTACGGACCTTGTGGCGGTCGGGAAAGAGCTTGGCCAGATTCTCGGGGTCAACCATGACCCCACGCAATTTTCCATTCTCGTATAGAAAATAAGTAACCTCTTCCACCAATTCTTTATCCAATTTTTCCAGGCCGTATTGGAGCGATTTAACCATGTGTTCAAAGCACTGGTCTTTCTTGCCCAGCCTATATAAAAGCTTGGCCTTGTTGTAATAGAGCCGTCCAGCTGTGGGGTCCAACTCAAGTCCTTTATCATAGGCTTGCTCAGCCCCGGCATAATCGCCGTTGTTGACCAGCTGCATTCCAATTTCGGAAAACTTGAGCACATTTGTACGGAGTTCATTAATGTTTTCCAACAGTGATTTACCCAAGGTTTCATATTCATTATGATTACAGAATTCAACCATGTTATCTATATTGTCTTGATCATCCAGGTTGTGCAGTGCGGATTGTTTAAAGTGGATGGATGCTTCGTAGGCATCACCTTCTTTAAGGTAGGCCTTACCGATTTCCCGGTGGATTAGGTGCTGCGCATGGGGCAGTGTTTTTGCTGGCCATCTCCTGGGGTCGAGCAGCCGCCGGAAAATAGTCTTGGCTTCTTCAGAGTCTCCCCTACGGATATAACTCCGGCCCTGCAACAGGGATGCCTCCAACCTGGCCTCAGTTTGTTCAGGCCCTGACCTGCTTATAGCTCTTTGCAGGGCCTCAATGCTTTCATCGAATTTGCCCTGCTCAAAGCAACATTTTCCCACAGAAAGATTGTTGGATACTTGATGTTGGTGGGGTTTTAAATCTAAGGCCTTGCGAAAGGCTTCCTCAGATTCCATGAACCTTTGGGCTTCAAATAACAGCCCTCCTAACGTCTCCTGCCGCCAGGCGTTTTCCGTGCCTTTATTCAGTAAAGCCTCTTCCAAAACCCTGACCGCTTCTGAATTCTGTTCGTTATCAATGAGGCATCTTGAACAAACGTCATAGGCCCTGAAGAATTTTGGATTCACATCGAAAGCCTGGCGATAGAAAACCAGGGCTTCATCTAGATTTCCCTTTTTTTCTTGGAGTTCGCCCAGCTCGATGTAGGCATATGCTGCCGCTGGGTCTTTGCTTAAAACTTTTTCAAAGCATTCGGCAGCCTTATCAAACTGGTTCAGGGAAGCATAGACCTTACCCAAACGGGAAAGAGGCCATTTAGTATGTGGTGCCTTTTGTAAGGCCTCGGAAAGGCTTTTTAGGGCCAGGTCGTTTTGTCCGGTTTTCAAATAGAGGTCAGACAGTGCCTCTACTCCCCGTCGGTATAGGATTGCGTCCAGTCTTCGCGTTAACTGGTACATATTCACCGGCTTGGTGAGGTAGGAATCGATTTTTTCCTCAATGCTTCGTACAACGTTAAGCTCAATAGACTCTGCGGTCACCATTACAAAAATGATGTCTTTTA
>JASFOZ010000449.1:0-3854 GCA_050116255.1 Desulfarculaceae bacterium | reverse complement strand
GCACAGGGCAACGCCCTTCCGTCAAAACCTGGAGACCCAAGGAACGCACTGAAACATAGGCGGTGTCGATTTCTTCATCAGATGCGCCGGAACTCCAAAGTAGTAAAACAGGCCTTATCATTTGCCTCCGAGAAAGATGAATTTTTGACACAAAATAAATGCGAAGTATGGGATTATTAACAGGAAGAAACCTGCAATCCAAACAATGAATATTTTAGAAGACCGGCTTAGGGATAAGCTGCAGACCCTCAAGTAAAACCGTAATAGAAATTAACCTGATTGACCTGCCTGCTCAACCTCAGCGAAAGCGGCACAGAAAGGTGTTTCTGCCTGCATGCCACCGGGCGGGCCGAGCGCCGCGCCAAGGATGCGATCGAGTCTTAAAGTCCCACACTTTCTCAGATAGGCTCTCGCACCCAAATAAAGAAAGAGGTCACGCCTGTAGACGTAACCCCTTATTATTTTTGGTGGGCTGCCGGAGGGTCGAACTCCGAACCTACGGATTAAGAGTCCGTTGCTCTGCCAGTTGAGCTAGCAGCCCTATAAAGTGCGCGACAAAATTCTTTAACAGCCAGGGGCGGTTTCGTCAACTGGTTTTTCCCTGAACACAGCGGCGGCACAGCCCGGCGGCATAGTCGCGCCCCTTAGATCCGTTCTCCAAAACATCCAGCCACTTCCGGGGCAAGGCCTCTATTCCCCAGTAGGCCCCGGCCAGGGCTCCGGCCATGGCCCCGATGGTGTCAGTGTCCCCGCCCAAAGACACGGCCATTACTACGGCCTGTTCCGCAGAACCTGCCCCTAAAAAGCAGCCTATAGCCGGCGGCACCGCCTCGGCCGCGGTCACGTCGCAGGCATAGACGCTGCCTAGCGCCTTCCTGACGCCAACCTCGTCTCCCAAGGGCAGCTCAGGCATGGCCCGCAACCTACCGGCAAAATGAAAATCCATGTCCTCCACTGCCTGGGCCAGATGTTCTACAAAGGCGGCCGCATCAGGGGTGGAACCCGCCACTCCCAGGCGGCAGGCCAATCCCACCGCCAGGGCCTGGGCGGCGGCGCTGGCCAGCCCCTGGGGATGAAAGTGGGTAATGCGGCATTGGTCCAGGGCGGCGTTTAAGAGCCTTTCCTGGTTCCCGGCGTAAAAGGCGTCGATAACCCCGACCCGCATGGCCCCGCCATTACCAAAGGAGTCCGTACCCGCTTGGTCCCAGGGCACGCCCGCCCGCAGCCTGTCCATGACGCCGAAGATGCGGCCGCCGTAGCCGCGCCAGGGCTCGAACCCCTCCACAAACCGGCGGGCCAGGTAGGCTGGGTCCAGACGCCCGCAATGGGCCAGGGTCTCCAATATGGCGATCATCATCTGGGAGTCATCGGTGTATGACCCGGGAGGAAGCCGGCCGCTAACCATCTCATGCAAACGGCCATATTCGCCGGCAATGGCCGCCGCGCTCCAGCCCTCCACCGGCATGCCCAGGGCATCGCCGCACATAGTCCCCAAGGCCGCCCCGGCCAGCCGGGAAAAACCGGCCTCTACCTGCTTAATGTGGCTGGCCTCTTTGCGCAAAGCAGGTTCTCCTTTGCCGCCCGGCCCCCGGCCCCAGACCAAGCCGACGGATGAAAACCCGGAATTGCTGGCGAATCATAAACGGCCGTGGTAGCTTCTCTCCTGGGAGATATTCAGATAATGGTTACCTGTGCTGATTACCGCCTGGGACGCAGGCTGCTGGCCTTAAAGACCCAAATCCAAGACAAGGACCTCAGCCCGGAAAAGAGGCGCGAGATCGAAATCGAGATCGCCGAGCTGGAAAAATCCCTGGGCATGGATTAAGCCTCCTGCTTTTCCGCCTCCTCCAGCTCCAGGGCCACTTCTTCCCAACGTGCGCTTAGCTTCTGCAAGAGGTTTTTAGTCTTATCGTGGGAGCGGGAAAGCTTTTGCCAGCGTTCGCCGTCGGCAAAGGCTTCAGGATCAACCATCTCCTTGACCAGGCTATCCAGCTTGGCCGAGGTCTTTTCTACCTTGGCATCCAATTTCTTCAGTTCATCGCGCAGGGGCTTGAGCTTGCGGTAACGCTGATTGCGGGCCTGAGCCTCAACCCTTTTCTGGGCTGCGCTCTTGGGGCCGCTGCCACCGGAGTTTGCGAAATCGTTCGGGCTAAGTGCCGGCTGTGGGGGCGCGGTTTGGGAGTCGGAGGCATCCACAGGCGTCAGACGCTTGCGCCATAGCCGGTAGAAGTCGTCATAGTTTCCGGGAAAGACGTTTATTTGGCCTCCGGAGACATGGGCCACCTTATTGGCCACCGCATTTATAAGATGGCGCTCATGGGATACCAGCACCACCGTGCCGGTGAACTTTTTTAGGGCCTTCTCCAGAACCATGCGCCCTTGTATATCGAGGTGGTTGGTGGGCTCATCCAACAGCAGCACATTAGGGGCGGACATGAAAAGTTTGGCCAGCACCAGGCGCGAGCGCTCCCCCCCGGAAAGGACCCTGACTTTTTTAAAGACCTCATCCCCTTTGAACAAGAAGACCCCCAAAATGGAGCGCAGCCGGGAGATGGGCAACAGACCGGCCACCGAGGACAGCTCTTCCAGTACATCATTATCCGGGTTCAGGTCCTCCAAGGCGTGCTGTGAGAAGACCCCCATCTTGACCCGCCCCCCCACCAGGCGGCGGCCCTGGCTGGGTTGCACCAGGCCGGCCAGGAGCTTAAGCAGAGAGGTTTTGCCCTCTCCGTTTTTGCCCAATAAGGCCAGACGGTCGTCCCGCTGCACGTTGAAGTCTATATCCTGATAAACCACTTTTTCGCCGTAGGCCAGGCCCACCTTATCCAGCTCCACCACCACCTTGGCGGAACGTTCGGCCGGGGGCAGCTCAAAACTTAAAACCTCTTCCGCTGCCGGCGCTGACAAACGCTCCATTTTGTCCAGCATCTTCAAGCGGGCCTGAACCTGTTTGGCCCTGTCTTTGCGCGAGCGGTTGCGCTCTATGAATCTCTCCATCTCCTTTATCTTGTCTTGTTGCGCCTCATAGGCCGCCTGCTGCGCCTGGCGGCGGGCGGCGCGCAGCTCCAGATACTGGCTGTAATTACCGCCGTAGGTGTAAAGCTGCCCATCATCGATCTCTAAAATCCGGTTCACCACCTTGTCCAAAAACACCCGGTCGTGGCTGACCAGCACCAAAGAGGCGGGGCTTTGCACAAGCTGGCCTTCCAGCCAGAGTAAAGATTCCAGATCCAGATGGTTGGTGGGCTCATCCAGAAAGATGACGTCCGGCGAGGAGAGCAGTATGCGGGCCAAGGCGGCGCGCATCAGCCAGCCTCCGGACAACTGGCTCACATCCATCTCAAATTGGCCCGGCTCAAAGCCGAGTCCGGCCAGAGTCTTTTCCGCCCTGGACCTGAGATCATATCCGCCCAGGCCCTCGAAGATGGTCTGAAGCTGTCCCTGGCGGGCTATCAGTTCAGCGGCCTCTTTGGGGTCAGGGTCCTGGGCCAGTTGCTGGTGGACCATCTCAATCTCGGCCTCCACCTCGGCAAGGCGGTCGCCGGTATCCATCGCCAGATCAATGACCTTTCTCCCCGCAAGGCTGATCAGGTCTTGAGGAAGATAACCGATCTTCAAACTCCGGGCCTTAAAGACCTCCCCCTCGTCGGGCTCTATTTCGCCCAGCATCAGGCCCAGAATGGTGGACTTGCCCGCGCCGTTGGGCCCCACCAAACCGACGCGCTCCCCGGGCCCCACCTGCATGGAAGCGTCTTTGAGCACGTCATGGCGGCCGTAGTATTTGTAAACCTGGTGTAAGGCGATCATGGACACTTGATACCACCACCTCCCATACCTGACAAGGCTGGGCCGAT
>JASFOZ010000448.1:0-3906 GCA_050116255.1 Desulfarculaceae bacterium | reverse complement strand
TGTCCGAGGTGCCGCCGGCCCTGCAGACCGGGGTGGTGGATGGAATCCATACCGGTATGGCCGGGCTCTACGCCATGAATCTCTGGGATGTAGCGCCCTACTTCACCTGCACCCGCAGCGGGAACTTCGGCTTCTATTTTCTGATTAACGAGAACATTTACCAGGAGTTTCCCGACGACGTGAAAAAGGGTATCGCCGCCGCCCAAAAGGAGTTGGAGGGCTGGTACAAGAAATGGGACGCCCAGTTCTGGAAAAGCATCAAGGCTGACGTGGTGGCCAAGGGCATCAAGTGGTATGAGCTGACGCCCGAGGAGTCCACGCGCTGGAAGAAGTTGCTTACCACATGCTCGGTTACCTGGGTGATGAAGCGTAAGTTCGATCTGGGCAAAAAGCTGTTCGCGGTGGTTGAGAAAGAGACCGGCCGCAAGGTGCTCAAGTAGCTGATCCCAACCCGGGGTGGAAGATTTTCACCCCGGGATTTTTTGGGTTCCCTTCGGCGGCAGACTAAAAAGGAGTTCACAGAGCAATGGAATGGTATCTGCAATTGGCCATTGTGGCCGCAGCTATTTTGGGACTTTTGGCCTTACGCATGCCTTTGGGCTTTGTATTCGGAGTGGTGGGCGCCGGCGGCATCCTTATCTACTCCGGGCCGAGGTTGTGCGTCGCCATCGCCCAGCAATTTCACGACATGCTCAGCGACTTCGTCCTCATCACCATTCCCTTGTTCGTGCTGATAGCGGAGCTCTTATCCGCCGCCGGCTTTATTCCCGACCTGTACGGCAGCTTTCAAAAACTGACCGGACGCGCCCGGGGGTCCTTGGCAGTGGCCACAATCGTGGCCAGCGCCTTGTTCGCAGCGGTCTGCGGTTCCAGTTACGTCACCGCCGCCTCCCTGGGGCGCATGACCCTGCCCGAGATGCTTGACAGAGGCTATGACCGCAACCTTGCCGCCGGAAGCGTGGCCGCCGGCGGAAGTCTGGGCATCCTGATCCCCCCCAGTCTGGCCTTTGTAATCTACGGGTATATGAGCGGTTCCTCCATCGCCGCCCTCTTCGTCGCCGGCATTATTCCGGGGCTGCTCCTGGCCGGGCTTTTCATCGCGGCGGTCATGGTTCTGGTAAAAATCTTTCCCGACCGGGCCGGAACCGGAGCATCCGTAAGCCTGAGGGAAAAGCTGCGCGGCAGCCTGAAAATTCTGCCGGTGGCGCTATTGGCCATAGTCCTTCTGGCCAGCATCTACATGGGGGTGGCCACGCCGGCGGAGGCCGCGGCCTTGGGCAGCTTGTTCGCCTTGTTACTATGTTTGATTTACGGCAAGTTGAGCTGGGCCATGCTTTCTGAGGCCTTGCGGCGTACGGTGGCGGTAAGCGGTTTTTTGCTTTTGCTCATGAGCAGCGCCAAGGTGCTGGGCTTCATGATGGCCAAGGTAGGCATCATGTATGGCCTGCAGGAAATCCTGGCCACCCTGCCCACATGGGGTTTCATCCTGGTCCTGTATATCACGGTGGCGGTGCTGGGGCTTTTCCTGGAGGGCACCAGCATTATCGTGCTCACCACCCCCATTTTCGCACCGGTGGTGGCTGACATCGGCCTGAACCTGCTTTGGTATGGCGTAATCCTGGTGCTTTTCATAGAGGTTGCCTTGTTAACCCCTCCGGTGGGAATGAACTGCTACATAGTCGCCGAAGTGGGGAAGACCTTGGGCATAAAGGTGGAGGACGTATTCAAGGGGGTCCTGCCTTTTTTGATCGCATTAATGATCGCCGTTCTCCTGGTGACCTTTATTCCCCAGCTAGTCACCTGGCTTCCCTCAACCATGAAATAAAGGAGGTGGCGCGTGTTTAGCTTTTCATACCGTCTGCTGCTTAAACTGGTGGAATGGATATCCATGCTGGGTATCGCCTTGATAGTCTGCTTCACCGCCTTTGAAGTGATCATGCGTCAGGTCATGGGCACCCCCACCATCTGGACCAATGAGATAACCTCCTACCTATTGGTGTGGTTGGGCATGCTGGGCATTGTTTATGCCTATGACCAGGGCAGCCATGTGAGCGTGGATTTGGTTTTCCGACGCCTGAGCTCCCGGGGTCAGGCCTGGGCCGAGGTGGTCACCTCAGCCCTGATGTTGGGTTTTGCCCTGCTGATTACCATTTACAGTTATGACTATTGGTGGATGGCTCATTCCCGCGACTGGCGGCACACCGGAACCCTGGACTTTCCCATGACCTACACCAGGGTGGCCATCCCGGCGGTGGGAGCGATCCTATCTTTGCAGGTGCTAATTTCCTTGGTAAAGAGCCTGCTCGGGATCTTTGGCCGCGCCCAAAATTCCCAGGCCAGCGAAGGCTCACGCTGACAAGAGAGGTAGTTTCCATGCAGCATATCATCAGGCCTCTTTTGTTAAGCACGGTCTTAAGTGAAAAGGGACCTATGACCTATCTTGCCCATCAGGGTGAATCTGTGGTCCGGCCATATGTGATGTGGTTTATTCGGGCCGGAGATAAAAATATTCTGGTGGACACCGCCATTGAGGCCGAAGATTACCGCAATTACCATCCCGGATTTAATAAGGTCCCCTTTCAAAGCGTGCAGAGCTTCGAGGAGGCCCTGGCTCAAGTTGAATGCGAGCCGGCAGACATTGATATAGTTATTCAAACCCACCTGCACATGGACCATATGTACAACACCCATAAGTGCAGCAAGGCCGTTGTTTTTGTTCAGGCCGAGGAATTGGAATTCGCCTTGAATCCCCACCCCATTTTTGAGGTGCTCTACCCCCGGGATATGATCCAAAAGCTTAACTTCGAGGTTGTTGATGGCGACCGCACCATCCTTCCCGGCGTCAAGGTGATGGCTGCGCCAGGTCATACACCAGGATGTCAGGCGGTCATAATTGAAACCCAGGAGGGAAAAGCCGTAATCAGCGGGTGCTGCACCATAATGGACAACTTTTACCCTCCAGAAGACGTTAAAACAAGCGTATCGCCGTTTGCCACCTATCCGGTAATAGCCCCGGGTATTCATTCCGATCTGTTCCAGGCATACCAAAGCGCATTAAAAATCAAAGAAATCGCCGACATCATCATCCCGGTTCATGATCCCGAAATGGCCCTTAGGAAAGAGATTCCCTAGACATGCAATAATTAAAGCTGATTGTGATTCGCCTGTGCACATTAACGATACTCGTTTTGATTAAACTTCATTAGAAAGAGAGGTTGGCATGAGCGCAAAAAAAGTATCGCACATACTAATAATGTTGGGTTTGGCTGTAATTTTATCGGTGATGTTGTTTTCATCATCCGCATTTGCGGCTAAAGGAAAAATCGTATGGACATTCAACCAAATGGCGTTGGGCAAATGGTGTGATAACGACCTTTTTGGCAGATGGCTTCCCCAACGAATGGCCGAAGCGACAGGCGGGCGCTTGGAACTCCACGTGCCCTTAAATCTGACCCCGGTCCCTGAAGTTTTACATGCCGTAAGGGACGGTGTGATTCAAGGCGCCGTTGCGGGAACTCCCTATTACAGCGGCGAGTGGCCCCTGGGCAGCTTCCATGCAATCCCGGGAGTTCTTAGAGCGGATGACGAATATCCGGCAGTTATGAATAATGTGGTTTGGAAATATTGGGATAAATCCTTAAAAAGCAAATTTAATATACGGCTGATGGGAATCAACCATTGGTGCGGTGTTGACGTTTTTTGTAGCAAACCCATCAAGACCGTAGCCGATTTCAAAGGCAAAAAACTACGTGGTATGGGCTATTATGATTCCTTGGCTTTTCAGGGTGTGGGGGCGGCTGGTATGTCAATACCATGGGATGAGGCCTTCATGTCTGTTCAAAGAGGAGTCGTCGAAGGCCTGGTAACCGGGTTGGTTGTCTATGAGAGCATGGGTTTTTGGGAGTA
>JASFOZ010000447.1:0-3909 GCA_050116255.1 Desulfarculaceae bacterium | reverse complement strand
TGCACTCCCCGGGCCTGGCGCCGCAGGGTATAGGCGGCGAAAAGTCCCAAAATGGCCACCAAAAGGCCGGTCTGGGTGGTGATGAGGGCCTCGCTGATGCCCGAGGCCAGGGCCTGGGCATTGCCGGTGCCGTACATTTGGATCACAGCAAAGGTTTCGATCATGCCGGTCACGGTGCCCAACAAACCCAGCAGGGGCGCCACCGCCGCCAGCACCGTCATTCCGGTCAGGTGCCGCCATATTTTACGGTATTGGCGATGCACGGCGGCCCGCCATAACCTCAAATCCGCCTGCTTACGGCCAGTGCGCTGCTCCAAAAATAGGGCCAAAGCCTCGCCCCGGGGGCCCCGGCTTTTCTCCGGGGTTTGCCGGCCTTCCAGGCAAGCCAGGGCGCTGCCTAGATCAACGGCCTCCCTTTTGGCCGGGATCAGCCAGAAGGTCTTGCGCAGGATAAGGCTCCACATCCAAAGCGACGCGGCAAGCAGCGGCCACATCACCGGGCCTCCGGCTAGAATGTAATCCTGGGCGCGGGCCAACAACTCCATGCTCAGGCCTCCCCGCCGATCAGGGCTGCGGACATGGCCATGGCCTTTTCTTCCATATCGTCGCTGATGCTCTGGGCCTTTCTTCCCAACAAAGCCGAGGCCACCAATATGGGTATGGCCACAGCCAGGCCGAGCTGGGTGGTGACCAGGGCCTCGCTGATGCCTCCGGCCATGAGCCTGGGGTTGCCGGTGCCGAAGATGGTGATGACATGGAAGGTGTTTATCATGCCGGTGACAGTGCCCAACAGGCCCAGCAGAGGGGCCACCGCCGCCAACACCTTGAGCGCGGTGAGGAACCGCTCCAGCCGGGGAAGTTCGCGCAGCACCGCTCCGCTGAGGCCGTTTTCCACCACTTCCACGGAGCAGCCCCGTAGGGCCAGCCCCGCCTTGATGATGTTGCTGGTGGGCCGGTTGGGCTGGGAATCGGCAGCGGCCTGGGCCTCGTCATAGTCGCCCTTGGCCACAAGCTGGTTGACCCGGCTCATGAGCACATCGGTATTGGATCTGACCCGGTGCAGGAATAGCAGCCTTTCGCTTATGAGCACCAACGCGGCCAGGCCCACAGCCAGAATGGGCCATATCAGGGGCCCGCCGCTTAAAAGTTGTTCCCAGAGCCCCACCCGCCGGGAGATCTGGCGCAGGGCCGCCCCGCCAGTGATATCCAGGTATAGCTCGTTGGCCTCGCCGTCCAAAAAAGAGTTCAGGTTTCGCCTTATCAGCCAAGACGGCTCCCCGGATACAGCCAAAAGGCGTCCGCTGGCCGGGCCGGTCCTGGCGAAACCCACTTCCTCTCCGGTGCGGTAGATGGTGGTGAATCCGCCGATACGCAGTATCTGGGCCTGGGTTTGGTTTCCCTCACGGTCCACCAAGGACCCTGTCCGCCGGAGCGTCTTGCCCAGGGATTGGATCTCCTCTTGATACATCTGGATCAGGGATTCGATCTCCTTGAGCCCAGGGTAATTGGCCTTATCCAGATAGGTCTTCAGCTTGGGCAGGCGTTGGGGCTTCTCAGCGGTTATGGGTGAGCGCTCGGCCAGGTTCAAAAGGTCCCGGGCGGCGGCGCGTACGTTTCCGGCGAGCTCTTTGATATCGCTGCTCTCCGCCTCCAAGCGCTGGCTCAGTTCGTTCCGCTGCTTGTGGGTCTGCTCCAGCTCCTCCTGGGCCTTGGCCAAAAGGGCCTTTTCGTTTTGTATATCATCTTGCAGGGCTGTCAAGCGCTCAGAGAGAGCCTTCCGCTTTTCGGCGATTTCCTTTTGCGCCTGGATCTGCTCTGCCTTGGCCTGGGCGAGATTTGTTTCTATCTCTTTTGCCACCTGGGAAAACGGAGCCGCCAGCGCCCCGGACAGAGGCAGGATCATGAAGATAGCCAGGCAGGTGAGAAAGAGTTTCATGGCTGATCCTTTTCCACAGAGGCCTGGTCAAGGGGAACCTGCACCAGCGACATCACCCGCTTACCCTGGGCCACCTCAGCCAGAATGGTCAACTCTCGCGCCCAGTCCGGCAAAGGCTGGAACTGGCCGCTGGCAGGATCGAGGCGCCAGGCCTTGAGCCCGTCGGAGCTGATGGCGAAAAGGGCCAGCCTGCCCAGCCTCACCAGCTTGACCCGCAGGGTGCGTCCCTGGATTTCGATTTCAGATTCCTCGACCCCCACGGTGTGCCCGTAGCGGGCCTCCTGTAAAAGAACCTGAAGCAGGCTTTTGGTTTTCTGGGCCAGTCCCAGGTCATAATCGTTTAGTTTTTGCCGGAGCAAAGCAGGCCGGTCTTTGGTTTCCTTGGCCAGGCGAGGCGGGTTTTGATCCCCAAACTGCACCAGCCATTCCAGGGACCGGTCCAACAGGGGCTCCAGTTCGTTTTTGATCCTGCTGTTTTCGGCCAGCCGCCGATTCAACTCCCGCACCTTGGCCTTTTGGCCGGCCAGATAGGTCTCGGTCTTTTGGCGCTGACGGGAGATGATCTTTAGTTTGTTTTCCAGCGCTTCGATTTTATCTTTTTGTTTGATCTCGTGCCCGGCAAAGTCGTCAACCAGCTTTTGGGTCTGGGCGCGCACCTCCACGGCCTTTTCCGCCTGACGCCGTACGGCCTCGGCAGAAGGCTGGGGTTTCTCCGCCCCCCACACCGGCAAAGGAGCCGACGTGACGCAATAAACAACAAAGGTCAATATCGCCGCATTGAAGATTCTCAATTTATCCACAGGCCTTTCACTGGAAAAAAGAAATCCCCCAGCCCTTAAGGACCGGGGGATTGCACCCTGTTTCTTCACCGCCCCAGGCCGCCCGCCGGGGGTTTCAACCCAAATCCGGTTCCTCGCCAGTAGTTGCGGGCGTTATTTGCTGGCAGGTCTTCTGGCTCCCGGATTCCTCTAATCACCGCACCTTCCCACCGACCTTCAGGCGGCAGTGGCAACAGGCGTTCACGCCTTGCGGTTTTCGTCTCCGGTTACAGCGGCGGGACCGCGCCGGAATTTCACCGGCTTCCCTATTAAGCCTATACGGCGCCAGCCAGGTTGAACTATGAATGAGAAGTAAAAAAAAGTCAAGAACTTGCTGCCAGGATAATGGCAGCGTTGCCACGGCGGGGCGGTGTACTTAAAAGTCAGGGCTTGGGGGCCTTGAGCCAAAAGAAAAAGAACGCCAAGGCGGGGTGCTTGACGTTCTTTTTAGAAAGGGATAAAGGGGTACAAGTGCCCATAGGTAAAGCAATAAGGGTGCCAAGCAACGCCGCGAGAGTTTTTGTTTAAATAAAGTCAGTAAAAACAATACTATATATGTAGTCACCACACAGGAACCCATCTCGATTAAAACAAAGCCGGGTACAAAAATTTGTACCCGGATCCGGCTCCATCAGAGAGCTAAACATATAAGGCATTGATAAATTTAAAAAAAGCGTGGTTCAAAAACTGAAACCCCTCATGCCGAAACCCCGGGGGCGGGAAAAGACCGGCAGAGGTCTTGGATTTCTCTCCTGATTTTATCAATTATATTATTGTCTTGGCAGTTGCGTGCCACCTGGGCGATGAGGCCGGCGATCAGGGTCATCTCGGTCTCGGCCATTCCCCTGGTGGTCAGGGCCGGCGTGCCCATGCGCAGGCCGCTGGGATCATTGGCCGGCCGGGGGTCAAAGGGAATCTTGTTGTAGTTGGCCACAATGCCGGCCCGGTCCAAGGCCTCGGCCAGGGATTTACCGGTGAGCCCCAGGGCCGCGGCGTCCAACAGCACCAAATGGGTGTCCGTACCGCCGGTGACCAGGGTGAAGCCGTGCTCTATCAGCGCCTGGGCCAGGGCGGCGGCGTTTGCCAGCACCTGGCGGCAGTATTCAGCATAGGAAGGCAGGGAGGCCTCCTTCAGGGCCACGGCAATGGCGGCGG
>JASFOZ010000446.1:0-3929 GCA_050116255.1 Desulfarculaceae bacterium | reverse complement strand
AGGGTGTCTTTCATGCGTGAATGTTCGGTGGAGGCGACGTAGCTGCGAAACACAGGGGTCATATCCACGAACGCCAGGCCCAAGTCCCGACAGGTCTGGAGCACGTATTTAACATCATCCCGTAAGGGCCGCAGGTGGTTCTGGTAATAAAGCACAATGCCCAAGGCCTTGTCTGCAGCCAGCAGGCGGGAGAGCTCATGCAGGCTGGCGGCCACGGCATCCTTGCCGGTGATGCTTTTAAAATGGCCTTCCAGGCGCTCTCCCCACGCCTTTCTTTCTTGTTTTTCCTTTTCGGTCAAAGAGCCGCTGTGCCGGATGCTCATAAAAACCTTTTCGCGTTCATAGGTGGCGTCATCCCAATACACCGCCAGCCGCCGCCGCAGCTGCTCCCTGATATATGATTTTTCCAGGTTCAGACGCCTGACCGGCTCCCACAACATGGAAGGCATGGAAAAATCATTATCCACAAACACCAGCACCACTACGTCGGATTTGAATCGCCGCGCCTCATGCCGGTAGATTGCCACCTCCACCGCAGTGTTATAGCTGGGGCAGGAAAAATTCAGGGCCTGGGCCTTGACTGCGTATTCCTGTCCAAGCTTTTCTTGCAGTTGATGCATGGTGGTGTCTTCCACGGGAACCCCCCAGCCAAAGAGCACCGAATCGCCCAGACCGGCGATGCGCAGCACACCCGGCGTCTTGTCCGGGCTGATCTCCGGACCGCGCATGCGAAAAGAATTGGTGCGCAGGGGATGTTTGCCAAAGCGGCCGTCCAGGTTGGGCCGCAGGCGGTAAAGGATGTCCGGCCTGGGGTCGGGCGCAATGATCTCTGGAAAGGAAAATTGGCGGCCCTTAAGGATTTTATTTTCCTGGGCCTGGCGCACTGCCAGATGTCTGGCCTGGGGAAAGCGGATCAGGTACTCCCTGAACAAGAACTCCGCCAACAACAAAACCAGGCCCGAGGAAATCATAAGGATCAAAATCGAGCCTGCCGCCTTTTTGCTGCCCTGGGCAGCCGCTGTTCTAAAGAAAACCGCCAGCAGTACCAGCAAGACCGCAATGAGGAGGTTTTTTTTGCTGCTTAAAAGCAGATATCCAGCCTTGGCCGGGTTGATGCTCATGCCGGAGGTGATCTTCAGCTTGGCTGGGGCGGCCCAAGAGCCGGCCAGGTTGGTTATGGTTAGGCGGTTGGACTTGGTTTCGATTTTTACGGGGAAGCTGACGCTGAGGGCATGATTGATGCGGTGGTATGGAGAGGGTTTGCCCGCCCCGCCGGGAAGCTGGACCTCCTTTATCAACTTGCCGTTAAGGGAGAAGGCAAGCCTGGGCGGCGCGGCTTGGTGGCTTTCAAAAAATTGCATCTGCAAACGGTAGCTGCCCGGGTCCAGCTCGAATAGAAGCTCAAAGGAATGGGGTTTGGAGCCTGCCCAGGCATCGGCCGGGCCAGGGAGCTGGGTGGGCATCAAGTCCTTTTCCGCCCTGATCTGGGGGACTGCACCCCCTTGGGACCAGATACGGTTCCACTTGCCCTGGCTGGCTGAAGCCAAGGCCTGCTGCTTGACCGAGGGGGCAAGGGCCAGAGGCACCAAAAATGCCAGAAGCATCAACAACAGGATGTTGGAGATGAGTTTCAAGCCGCGCTCCCCTGTCAAAAAATAAAACCGTTTACTCGGGTTCCTAAAATCAGGGGCAGGGCTATCTGTTCCTGCCACGGCCAAGGGCAAGTGTCAAGACTGCATTGCCTTGCCTTGGGTCGGCGTTCGCGGCGTAGGGGCTGAGATGGGGCGATACAACTCTGAAATGGTTTCTTGGCCCTGGGCATCAAGAATGGGGCATCAAAGGGCATGACCGCAATGCCCTCCATACACAAGGAGCCTGAAAATGCCTGAGGAAAAACCCTGGTATCAATCCAAGACCATCATTGGAACCCTGGTTTCCGCCGCCGCCATTGTGGCGGCAGCCGTGGGCTTTCGTATTCCAGAAGCAGAGGTCCAAAGTATCACGGAGGTGATCCTGGCCCTGGGCGGCGCGGTGGGGACCGGATTGGCCATCTGGGGCCGTTTGACCGCCGATAAAAAGATACGGAGCTGAGTGTGCACCGGCTGGCAATTTTATGCTTGCTGTGCCTGTGCCTGACCGCCGGCGGCTGCCTGGAATCATATTACAACAGTGTACAAAGCTCCAACACCGCCATTGCCGAACACTATCAGACGCCCCTGGCGGTGGTGGAGTTCAAGGTGGCTGATCCGGACAAGCCCATGACCTTCAGCAATGTCAAGTCCATCCGCCTGGAGGTGCCCACCGACAGCCGGGGGCCCAAGGTGATCATTCCGGAATCACCCGGCAGCCAGGCGGCCAAGGCGGTGTCCGCCATGGTGCCGGTCATCATGACCCATTATGGTTCCGAGGTCTTGATCAAGACCAGCGAGCACCGGCGTGATGAAAATACGGCCTCGCAAAAACGCCCCACCACCTACATTGGCGGCGATCAAACTACAGTGGGCAATGACCAGACCCAGGTGGGCGGCAACCAGCGCAATGACCAGGGCGATAACCGGGATTGGCGCGACGATCATCAGGACAACTCCCAAGACTCCCGCAACACTTCCGCCCCGGCGGCGTCGCCCTAAGTATACAAGGCCTTTCTTACACAGTAGGCCGGTAGTATTCGTATTCAATGTACTTGGCAGCCTGCCCGGCCTGTTCCGGTCCAAACAGCCGGGCCAGGATGTGAAAGGCTGCGTCGATGCCTGCGGAAACGCCGGCTGATACGATAATGCGGCCGTTATCAATGAAGCGCTCTCCAGGCCTGACATCAGCCGTGGGCGCCAGCTTGGCCAGCGTGTCCAGGGCGTTGAAATGAGTAATTGCTCCCAGGCCCTCAAGCAAGCCCGCCTTGGCCAAAAGCAGGGCGCCGGTGCAAACGCTCAAAACCAACTCGGCTTGCTCTGCCTGCTCTTTCACCCAGGCCACTGACTTGGGGTTTTCAATCTCCCGGCGGCTGCCCTGCCCTCCGGGCACCACCAGAATATCGGCCTGGGGGCAATCGCCAAAAGAATACCTGGGCTGAATATTAAGGCCGTTTCTGGTCCTGATCGGCCCCTCTTTTTGGCCCACAGTGGCTATTTCAAAAAAGCCCTCTTTTTGCGGCCGCCCGTAACAGGCAAACACCTCCAAAGGGCCCGCAAAATCCAGATCCTCAACGTCATCAAACAAGAAAATGACAACTTGCCTAGGCCTTGACATAGCTTTTCTCCCAATGGAGTAAATATCCTCAGCCGAAACCTACTCGGCTTGAAGGTAGCAGTCAAGATATTGAAAAACACCTGCTATAATTAGGGATATGTTGAGCGCTTACACAAAGAATAAAGGGAGGGTTGTCATGAAAAAGGTCTTTTTCGCAATGAGCATGGTGTTTGCGGCTGTATTGATGGTGACCGTTCTTTGCAGCGGCCAGGCGATTTGCCAGCAAAAACCCAAGTTCGATCCCTGGCCCACCACTCCGGCAGGATGGGCAAAGGTTGAGCAGCGGCGCCAAGCCCGTCTGGACATGGTGCAGGGTGTGACCGAATTCAATGCAGGCAATTATGCCAAGGCCGCCGAATATTTTGAAAGCTTCCTTAAGGTGTTTCCGGGTGATGCCCAGGGCCAGGAGTATTTAGACTTAGCCAGAAAATGGGAGAAAATGGCCAAATAGAATAAGGCAATTTTTTGTTAGTTCAAATCCTTTACAAAAAAGCCGCTGGCAGCAAAGATGCCGCCAGCGGCAACCTAGGGAAGGTAGAGAGAGTGTTTACCTAGCCTAGCCGTTACAATTTGAATTGCTGGGCCACAACATCGTAATAGGCCCTTTCTGATACCTGGCCCCATATGCCGATCTTTTTTTGGAATTTGCGGAAGTTTGCGTTGACCTTCTTGGCCATAGGGTC
>JASFOZ010000445.1:0-3935 GCA_050116255.1 Desulfarculaceae bacterium | reverse complement strand
TGGTCTGCTCTGGTGGCGGGTAAACCGGTATTGGTTTCCCGAGGCCCCGGACCATGCTGTCGCTGCCCTGGGCAGACTTTCGCGTATCGTTCTAATCGTCCCGGACCAACAGATTGTTTTCGTTCGCATCGGCGATCAAACAAATACTAAGCTTCGAGATTTTCTCCGAAAGTTTTGGATATTATTATCCGCTGCCATGCCTGATTGATGACCTAAACTGCCAGGTGATTACCGTTACAGAACAGTCAGCCCACCTCCCTGTCCAGGCTGCGGTAACTGATGGCCTCGGACAGATGGGGTATGTTGATATGTTCCTCATTGTCCAGGTCAGCGATGGTGCGGGCTATCTTCAAGATGCGGCTGTAGGCCCGTGCGGAAAGCCTGAGACGTTCCATAGCCTGTTCCAAAAGGACCAGGCAATCATTGCTTAGCTTGCAATACTTGCGGGTCAGCTTGGTGGTCATCTGGGCATTGCAGTAGATGCCACCACCGTTGAGGCGGGCCTGCTGCGCCTGCCGGGCGTTCATGACCTCCTGCCGGTACTCTCTTGAGGAAGGGCCGCAGGTCTCTGCTGAAAGCTCCCGGAAGGGAACCGCCGGCACTTCGATTTGTATGTCGATGCGATCCATCAGGGGGCCGGAAACCCGGCTGCGATACTGCCGGATCTGATTGGGGCTGCAGGAACACTGGTGCTTGGGGTCGCCAAAATAGCCGCAGGGGCATGGGTTCATGGCCGCCACCAGCATGAAACGGGCGGGAAAATCCACCGATGCCGCAGCCCTAGTCACCGTGACCTGACCCGATTCCAGGGGCTGGCGGAGCACCTCCAGCACGCTCTTTTTGAATTCCGGCAACTCGTCAAGGAACAAGACGCCGTGGTGGGCCAAGCTTACCTCACCGGGCCGGGGTATGGTGCCGCCGCCGATAAGTCCGGCGTCACTGACTGTATGGTGAGGGGACCGGAAAGGGCGCTCTGTCATAAGGGCCTGTCCCGGGTTCAAGGCCCCGGCCACGCTGGCCACCTGGGTCAGCTCGATGGCCTCCTTGAATGTCAGGGGGGGAAGAATAGAGGCTAGCCGCCGGGAGAGCATGGTTTTGCCGCTGCCAGGCGGGCCCACCATGAGCACGTTATGCCCGCCTGCCGCAGCTATGGTCAATGCCCTTTTAACATGTTCCTGACCCCGCACCTCATTCATGTCCACCGCTGCCGCGGTCCCTTGGGCCATGAGCATGTTCGTGTCGGCTTGAACGGCGGGCAGGGTTTCCCGGCCTGACAAATGGCCCACCACCTGTTCAAACCTGGCTGCAGCCAACACCTTCAACCCATCCACCACCGCCGCCTCAGGCCCGTTGTCCCAAGGCACGATAAAGGCCTTCAGCCCTTCCCTTTTGGCCGCCACGGCCATGGGCAGCACACCCCGCACCGGGCGCAGGGACCCGTCCAGGGCCAGTTCGCCCACCACGCCGATCTCCAAAAGCTCTTCCGGAGGCAGAACGCCCGAAGCGGCCACAATGCCCAGGGCCATGGGCAGGTCAAAGCCTGCCCCCTCCTTGCGCACGTCCGCCGGCGCCAGATTTACGGTGATGCGGTTCAAGGGCAGGGAAAAACCTGAGTTGGAGAGAGCGGCCCGAACCCTTTCTTTGGATTCACGCACCGCCCCGTCCGGGAGGCCCACGGTTTGGAAGCTGGGCAGCCCCGGCGCCAGGTCCACCTCCACCTGTACCGGGTAGGCATCCACACCCAAGACCGCCAATGAAGTAACTGTCGCCAGCATGATCCCCCCTTATGGATGGGTAGCAACCCTTTTTAGCAAAACCAGGGCAGATACTCAACCTTAGGCGTGCGAAACCTCTTGACGCCTCCGCCAGCCACAAGTATATAATTTGCCCAGTAAAGAGGGGTAGCCAGACAGACCGCCCCGATCACCTAAAAAGCCGAGGTAGCTCAGTTGGTAGAGCAGGGGACTGAAAATCCCCGTGTCGGCGGTTCAATTCCGTCCCTCGGCACCAAAGATATCAAGGGGTTAGGCCTATCAGCCCAACCCTTTCTTTTTGTCATTGTGCCCAGAATTGTGCCCGTCTTTTTCTTTCAGAAACTCGCACACAAGGCCGGATGCTCTTTTTAGATCTTCGGCATTCACGATGTTGTAGCGGTCAAAGACCGACCTGGTCTTGTGGCCAGATATGGCCATGGCCACTCGCTCGTTGACTCCGGCCCTTACCATATTCCTAACCGCCGTTCGTCTCAGGTCGTGGAAAATCCTGCCTTTGATTCCGGCCTTTTTACAGGCACTCTTCCATGACTTGTCAAAGCGCCCTATCTTGGTTCCATTGCGATGAAACACAAAGGGGCAGCCCAATTGCCTGTTAACGAATTGCTGCCGGAAGACCTCTTGGAGATCTTTATCAAGGTAGACAGTTCTTGGTTGACTGTTTTTGCTTTGGGCAGCATTGAGTCTTACGACAGCTTCCTTTAGGTCAACTTGATCCCAGGTGAGTCCGGTAATCTCTCCTAGCCGCCAGCCGCTTTTGTAACCGAAAGTTGCCACACCTCTTAGATGTTCAGGAAGTGCATCACACAGGGCCAAAAACTCGTCATGTTCAAAGAATCCTTCTCTTACGTTGCGCTCGTTCATCATAGGTATGTATGGAACCTGGGCCACCTTGGGCGGGGTGCACTGGCTGGCTAAGTTGAACATCCTCTTGAGCGCAGCGAGTTCGCGGTTAATGGTGGCGTTTTTGGCATCCTCTTCCATGCGGCGGGCAACATACTTGTTTATCAGGGTAGTTGTGATCCGAGGAGCTGAGTACGGGCCGAAGAAGGGTTTAAGGTGCAACTTGACTATACGTTCCGCCTTGACTAAAGTCTTCTTGCCGTTGATTTTGTAGTCCAGTATGTATGCTTCGGCCAATTCGGCAAACGTCACCTTGTCAAAGTACACGCCAGGCGTTTTCCCTTCTGCAATCTCTCCTTCCCGCCGGCGCAATAGCCTTTTTGCATCGGATTCTTTGGTGCTACCTGATGATTCCCGGTATGGCTTGCCATTGCGGTAGTGTTTGATCCAATACTTCTTACCACGTTTGTAAATACTTCCCATGGACACCTCCTTATAGAGTTTGCAATGATTTTTCCGGAGTGCCAAGCAATTCAAAGCACTCCTTTACTTTTCCACTCACAAATAATTCCAACAAAGGAGAAACATCTTGTACTTTGCCTTTAAGAAAATCCAGGTATCTAAGTCGCTCTCTTTTAATGGTTTCTTCATCATCGTTTTCTAATAATTCCTCTACTGCTTCAGGATAATCTTTTAACTCGGAAGCTATTTTAAAGATATAATTATAGATAGCTGTTAAGCATGCTCGCTCTTCATTTGTATATGAGATATATGCTTTTGGGAAATAGTGCTCATAGCCGATTGTACACATTAAGCCAATTTCACCCCTTGCCGGCTTATTGTTTAGTGCCCAGTTTTTACAGTATTGGATTGCGCCAAAAACAATTGGTAATTGTTTTTGAACCATTTTTAGTTCTTCGTGTATTAATTTTTTAATTTTTTTTATATCGTATATAGTTCTTACCCACCTTGCCCCTTCACCTAATGCAAAACCTAAAACAACGCCTACTAGCGGAGCCCAAACATTAATACTATTTGCTGCTTGTTGTTCAACTGCCATAGTCTACCCCCTTATTTTTTTGTTATGCCCTGCCCTGCCAAGATAACATTTTCGGAAGCTCAGGTTGTTCAACGTAAAAGCCCTGTAAACCTCCCGTGATTAGTGCCATTGAATTGTAGAGACTTCCTTGTCATTGAGCCTCACCCATTTACGGCACCGGCCAGAAGTAGGGATTTCCGGCTCTGGCGGTTTGCTTCGGCAAACTCCTCCGGGGTGCTGTTTCCCAGGGAAGAGTGGGGCCGATAGCTGTTGTAATCGTG
>JASFOZ010000444.1:0-3968 GCA_050116255.1 Desulfarculaceae bacterium | reverse complement strand
CATAATCTCGGTTATGCCTGATTGGTGGGATGGCCGCGACCTGACCGCCTCACTCCCCAAAGTATTCTTCATTCATTTTTGCGATACCATTTTTATCGCTGAGCGCGCCGGCCAATTAGCAGGTTTTTTGGTCGGCTTTTTTTCGCAGGCAGCTCAAGACGTAGGCTACATACATTTTGTGGGAGTGCATCCGGACCTCCGCAAGGCCGGTCTGGGGCGCAGGCTTTACCAAAAATTTTTTCGGGCTTGCCAAGCCAAGGGCAGGACTACTGTAAAATCCTGCACCTCGCCCGTGAACAAGCTCTCCATAGGCTTTCACCAAAATATGGGTTTTACCATTGAGCCCGGCGACAGCTATATTGATGGCATCCCCATTACCGTGGATTATTTGGGCGGGAACAATCCCTTGGTGCTTTTTAAAAAAGTTCTTTGACCGTGTCGGAGATGATGGGGGAGCGTCGGCCATGATGTTTGAAGCAAATAACAAGACGGGGTTTTCTACAGGCAGGCTGTTGGTAACCATCTGCCTGGGGCTGGCTTTGGGCCTGGCTTCGGCCTGCGCCACCCGGCTTAACCAGTTCCAGGCCTTGAGCCAGGCGGGCGTGGCCTACACCCAGGCCCTGGAGCCGCTATTAGATGAGGCCGCCGAGGCGGCCCTGAACCGCAACTCCTTATACCTTATCCAGTTCCGCAGCCGTGGGGACCGCTGCTCCCAGCCTGAGGTGCTGCAAAAGGAAATAGACGCCCACAACCAAAAGATGGCCAGACGTCTTGAACTCCTGCGCCAGATCAAACAGCACGGGCGCCTGCTGCGGGCCTACTTCACAGTGCTGGCGGGTTTGGCTGGGAGCGACGCCCCGGAAAAGATCAGCGCCGCCGCCGCAGGCATCACCAAGCAGACCCTTAACATCGGGGGCAGGCTGGGGGCCGACGCCCAGGTGGCGCAGCAGCTTCCCGGCATTATCAGCGGGGCGGCCGGTTTTGTGGTCCAGGCCATCAGGGTCAAGGCCCTGGAGGAGGAGCTGAAAAAGCGGGGCCCAGTCATATACAAACAGATCCTTTTGCACCAGGCCGCGGTGCGGGCGGTGAGCGGCATGCTGCTCACGGACACCAAGATCTACTGGCAGCAGGCCAGGCGCGATGTGTATCAGCAATATGTCAAGGGAGGCTGCCCGCCTCTGCCGGACAGCTGGATGCAGAAGCGGCGGCAGGCCTTGACCATGGAGCTATCCCTGCAGTCCGCGGACGCGGCCCAAAAGGCAGTGGCCAAGCTGGGCAAGGCCTATCAGAGGCTGGCTAAGGGTGAGGTCGCCTGGGAGGAGATAGGCGCGGTCTTTAGCGAGCTTGACGAGATGATGACCTGGCTGAACAGCCTGAAGCAACTGGCCCAAGGGGGATGAGGCCGATGCACCTAAAAAAGAAATTATCAATCAATATATTAAATCGAAAAAAACCGGCCCCATTATTCACAAGGCCTCATGCGGGCCATGCACTTACCCCAAGCAAGCAGGAGCTTACTTGGGGCCCCAATGACGGCCCGCCATATTGCGAGCCAAAAATGGCGAGCAATATGCGAGGTTTGGCAAAACATTGGGGTCCCCAAAAAGCTTGGCTTTTTGGGGTGTAGCTACGCTTTTGCCAAACCGAGGTTGCAGCGGGGGCAGGACGCCCCCGTGCAACAACATCTAAAATAGACAGGAGGCACGATCATGGATGAGCAAGAACTCCAGGAGATGCTGGAACTTAAGCAAGCCATCGTGGACAGCCTCCAGCAGATAGACGTTGACCTGAATTCAGAAGAGTTTTGGCGCGAGGTGGATGAGAACTTCGAGCATGAACAAGAGCGCGCCCAGGATTACCAGGAGAAAGTCTATCCCCTGCGGGTGCATATGGAAAACGCCCTCTTGGAAGACATCGCTCAGGGGCTGAGCGAAAACCAGGACGCCCTGGAGGACGGCATCGCCGAGGTGGAGGAGGCGTGCGCCCAGCTGGAGATGGTGACCCAGTTGCTGGATGCCGTGGGCTCGTTCTTGGACCTGGTGGCCTCGGTGGTGCCTGGCGCCTGAAAGCATTCAGCCAAAACATCGCCGCAAAATTCATCGATCAAACAACGTTAAAACAGCCTATAATACCCACACCAGGCCTGTTGGAAATTGATGCCCTGACACAAGAACCGGATTGAACCATGAAAATCGCCTTTAAATCTCTCGCTGCACTTGCCTTGCTTGTCCTGATTGCCATGACTTGTTGTGCGCGCATGCCGCCAACTGCAACGGCAAGTTCTGGCCATAAAAAACCACAGACCACGGCATTTACAAATATCAAGCTTGTTCCCATGACCGGGGAAAAGATCGTCAAAGATCAAACCGTGTTGGTCAAGGGGAAAAAGATCATCAAAATAGGGCCCTCACGAGATGTAAAGATTCCCAAAGATGCAATGGTCATCAAGGGAGCAGGCGCCTACCTGATGCCCGGCCTGGCTGACATGCATATGCACACCAGGCCTGGCTGGGAGACAGACCCCCCCGTCTCTCCATTTAAGCTTTACCTGGCAAATGGCGTGACCACCATACGCAATTTCGGCCCCAGGGGAGGCTCCGGAGAATACGTCCTCCGCTGGCGGGATGAAATAAAAGCGGGGAAACGCATCGGACCTGCCATCTACACCTGCGGCCCCATACTCTACGGGCCGGTGGAGAATCCCCCAGAAGTTGTCCGCACCCAAAAGGACCAGGGGTTTGATTTCATCAAGCTCTACTCCTTCCTGAGTAAAGATGAGTTCCACCAGGCAATGGCCACGGCCAAGAAACTGGGCATATACACCGCCGGTCACATCCCCTTTGCCGTGGGGCTGGACGGCGTCTTATCCGAGGGCATGGATGAGATCGCCCATATTGAGGAGCTGGATTTCGAGTTCCTCGACTTCGACCGGACCAAAAAACTAGGGAGGATGGCCTGGTTCCGCTACATCATGGATCTCACGCTTCAGCAGTGGAGCGCAAGCTTCAGCCTGGACATGGAGGCCATTGACAAGAGACACGGGGCGGCCATTGCCGCGGTGGTGGCCAAGGTGCGGGCTGCCCGGGTTCCGGTGTGCACCACCCTGGTGGTGGGCCAGGTAATTGTGCAAAAGCTCTCCAAACCCAAGGCCTTCCTGGCCCGGCCGGAAAACGCCTACCTGCCCCCGTGGCACCTGGAGGCCTTCCGCCGGGGCGAGGAAAAACACCTCATGATGTTCAAGGGTTACGAAGCATTCGCGCCCTTCAAGTACAGGATGGAGCAAATGCTGCTGCGCAAGCTAAAGCAGGCGGGAGTGCGTCTATTGCTCTCCACTGACGCCGGAAGCGGCGGCATGGGCATTGTGCCTGGTTTTTCCCTGCACGATGAGCTGGAAATCCTGGTCAGGAACGGCTTCACTCCTTATGAGGCCATTGCCGCCGGCACCATAAACGCCTCAAAGACCATAAAGGCCATGATCGGAAAGGATGATTTCGGCGTTATCGTCGAGGGCAAGAGGGCGGATTTGATCCTGGTGAACAAGAATCCCTTGGAAGATGTAGCCAATATCAAAGAACTGCGCGGGGTCATGGCAGCGGGCAGGTGGTATGACAAGGCGGCGCTGCAGAAAATGCTTACACTGCCTTGAACCAGGCAAGCAGGCCGATGATTCAGCTGAGATATATTAGAGAATTGAAAAGACTAAGGCGGGCTCCAAGCTAGGTTACTCTAGGAATCAAATTTTCAAGACTTGAACAGATTAAACCAACCAGGTTGGTATTAAAAGTGAATCAAAACAAACTGGTTAAATGCTCCAATTCTGACAAAAATATTATAATAGATGGGTAGTGTCCACAATTTTTCGCTTTTATTTTTAGCGGTGGTTTCCGTCTTGTTCATACTGCGAGAACTTTTCGGTAGTCTTGATAATTAAGCAGTTCCATGTTCAGGTACTTCCTCGTGCCCCACTT
>JASFOZ010000443.1:0-3970 GCA_050116255.1 Desulfarculaceae bacterium | reverse complement strand
AGCACCGCAGAAAAAATGGGGCGATTGATAAAAAAGCGGGAGAACATAGTGTGGCTCGCTTACCTAGGACTTCTGGCCTGTCGGCTTCTGCGGCTTGCTTTCACCGGCCTCAGTAATCTTGACTTTCATTCCCGGCCGCACCCGCTGGATTCCTTTGATGATGACCTTGTCCTCAGGCTTGATGCCCTCCAAGATGACCCTCATGCCGTCATCCTGCAAAGGGCCTATCTGGATCTTGCGGTATTCGACCTCGCCTTTTTGATTCACCACGAATAAATAATGGCCCCCTTGATCCGAGCCCAAGGCACGGTTGCTGACCAGCAGGGCTCCTTTCATTCTGCGCAGGGGGACGCGCACCCGCACAAACAGCCCGCCATAAATAATATGATCCTGATTAGGAAAAACGGCGCGCACCTGAATGGTGCCGGTTCTGGTGTCGACCTTGTTGTCTATATAGTCGACCTTGCCTTGGTGGGGAAAGCCTTTCTCGTTGGAAAGGCCCATGGCTATGCTGTCTCTCTCCTCTTCCCTCAAAGGCCCCTTATTCATGCGCTCCATCTTGGTGTAGTGCAAAATGTCCCGTTCACTAACATTGAAATAGGCATAAATAGGATCATCGTTCACAACCGTGGTGAGCAAGGTGGCTTCGCCGGCGCCCACCAGGTTGCCTATGTCCACCAGGCTTCTTCCCACCCGGCCGCTGATGGGAGACACCACTTTGGTGTAAGAAAGGTTAATCCTGGCAACCTCTATGGCGGCCTTGGCAGCATCTACGTTGGCCTCGGCCTTGGACTTTTCCGCCTGGGCCTCGATCACGGCCACCTCGCTGACCGCCCTATCTTTGAAAGCGTTTTCTTTGCGGGTGAGGGTGGCCTTGGCCAGCTTCAAGTTGGCCTGGGCCACAGCAAGGTCAGCCTTGGCCTGATTCAATTGGGCCTCAAAGGACCTGGGGTCGATCACAAAAAGCAGATCACCCTTTTTCACCATGGTGCTGGGTCTAAAATTGACGCTCTGTAAAAAGCCTTCCACCCGGGCCCTGATCTCTACCGACTCAACCGCCTCGGTGTTACCGGTATACTCCGCATAATTGATAACATCACGCTGGGCGGGCAGGCTCACGGTCACCTGAGGATCGGGCGGCGGCGCATATTGAGCCTTTTTGCTGTCGCAGGCGCTAACCCCCAAGGCCAGCAGAACCAATACAGGGACCAGGAACCAGCCCCGATTAAGGGCACAAATTGAAGGTCTTATCATTTCTCATTTCCTTGAAAAAACTCCAGAGCCTTTACCAAACCCGGCCTTCTTAATACTCCGGCAGTACTCTCCCCAATTCGGTCAATGATAATTCCAATCGTTCAATCCGTTTGGGCGGCCTTGACAGGGGGTTTGCCTTGCTCCTTGGGCTTGGCCTCAGGGTCCCAACCTCCCCCCATGGCCTTGTAGAGGTCAACTAAATCAGAGGAAGCCTGACCTTGGGCCACCACCAGATTGTCGGCAACTTCCAAAAGCGAACGCTGGGCGTCCAAGACATTCTGGAAATCACTTAAGCCTTCTTTGTATAGCTTAATGGAAAGATCCATGGTCTTACGCGAGGCCTTCAGGCTCCTGCGCAGGGCCTTTATCCGCTCCCGCTGCTTTACGTAGGCAACAAAAGCGTTTTCCACCTCATGCAAGGCGGACAACGTAGTCGACTCATAGAGCAGCAGGGACTGTTCGGTCAAGGCGTCCTCGACCTTGATCTGGTTGCGGATGCGTCCGCCCTGGAAAATGGGCCAGCTAAACGATGGACCCACAGAATAGACCCGGCTGCCGGCCTTAAACAGGTCGCCGCCCTCTGCGGCGGCAAACCCGAATGACCCCAGGATGGAGAAGCTGGGGTAAAGGTCTGCAGTGGCCACCCCGATACGGGCGGTCTGGGCGGCCAGCTGGCGTTCGGCCCGCCTGATGTCCGGCCTTTGCCGTAAAAGGTCCGCGGGTATGCCCACGGTCACCTGCGCCGGAGGAACGGGTATTTCTTTAAACTCGCGAAGTTCTGCCCGCAAGGCCCCTGGATGCAGTCCCAACAGCTTGGCCACATTGTTGATGGATTGGGCCAGGTCTATCTGCAAGGGCGGCACCTGGGCCTCGGTGCTGGCCAGGACCGATTCCGCCTGGGCCACATCCAGACCGGTGGCCAGACCGTTGCGGAAGCGGGCTTGGGTTAGGTTAAGTGTTTCCTTTTGGGACCTGATATTCTCAAGGGCGGTGACCAGACGAGACTGGGCGGTGCGCACCTCCAGATAGGCCCGGGCCACTTCCGCGAATAGGCTCACCATAACGTCCCTGCGGTCTTCTTCACTGGCCTCGTAATCGGCCTGGGCCGCTTCTATGCTCCTGCCGATGCGCCCGAAGAGGTCGATCTCCCAGCTTGCATTAAGGCCGGCGGTCAAACGATTGTCAGAGGCCCCTCCGGGAGTGACATCGTTTTCGCTGGTGCGCTGGTGAGTGGCCTCGCCAGTGGCCTCCAGAGAAGGCAATTGATCACCAGTGGCCACACCCACCCGGGCCCATGCCTCCTTAACCTTGGCCATGGCCACGCGCACATCCAGGTTTCCCTTGGCTGCGCGACCAATGAGGCTGCTTAAAGCCGGGTCCTCAAACACGTCCCACCATTTGACAATGTCGGTGGTCCCTCTCTTCAAAGCCGGGTCCTGGGGCAGATGCCAGGCTTCGGGCAGGTCGGTCCGGGGCGGCTTATAATCCGGCCCCACCTTGATGCAGCCGGAGAGGGAAAAAATCAAAAGTGCAAGAGGCAGGACAAATAAGCGGCAGCTTAAAAGCAAGTTAAGCACCTCTTTCAACTTGCGGTCATTTCCTCAAAAAACTTAAAGCTCAAGTTCTAAGTCTTGATTTTAGCAGGATTTACCAGTTCTAGGGGGAAATAAGTCCAAAACCGTTACCAAAGGCGGTTACATCTTTTTCCGTTTATACCGCCATCTTTACTCGAAATATTCTCAATATTAGCCATCTATTGAATAATATATAGTACCCCTTTCATAAGAATATTAACCCTAACTGCCTCCTTGCCCTGAGGGATGATTACCCGTTCGAAATGAAGCGGAGGCATGATACAATCCCCCATAGAATCTGTTTGGTATCATTTTTATTTAGGTTCTGCTATGCACCGGCCTGACTACTTTTTCTGTAGATATTTATAGATACGGCCATGGCGGATTGTTAAGACCGCCCCAGCGCCAGCCACCTAAGGAGGACAAACATGGCTGATACGGATTTCACCCACCGCACCCGGGGCCTGTTGGGAGCCGCCGTTTTGGGGAAATGAGGATAATGGAGATGCCCCAACCGGCAGTGGAGCTGAGCGCGGCGGTTCACTTCGGCCAGATAACCAAAAGCGAAGCCCTGGCCGAGCTTTCAGAGCAGGGCTATTGGGCCCAGCCCCGCGAACTGAAACCTCTTTTGGATCGGCTTGAAATCAGCCCAGCGGAGGTGCAGGACATGCCCGGTCATCTGCCCTGCATCCTCTCTGGATGCAAATGGTAGGTGTTCTTTTACTCGCGTTTGATCCTGGGCTGTTGGCAATAGTGCATCCTGCTTCTCTAACCTGAATAGCGAGACTTTATGACTGCCCCGGCAAAACCTGGAAAGACCGGTTTTTTTCTTTTTTGCGCCCTAGCCCTCCTCCTTTCTTCCTGCGGACAAAAAGTAATTTGGGCCCCCTACGAAGCCAAAGGCAAAACCACCTTTCCCGGAAAGCATTGGCAGAAAACGGCAATCCCGGAACAGATGGGATGGTCTTCCTCGAAGTTATCTTTGGCACGCGCCTATTCAAATAAAATTGGTTCTGCTGCGGTGATGATAGTAGATGATGGCGTCGTGGTTGATGCTTGGGGCGACACAACTAAGAATTTCTATTGCCATTCTATAAGAAAAAGTTTGCTGAGTGCGTTGATTGGAATTCACCTTGAACAAG
>JASFOZ010000442.1:0-3987 GCA_050116255.1 Desulfarculaceae bacterium | reverse complement strand
TTTTTGACGTCTTCGGCTTCCTCCTTGCTGATGCCTTCCTTGACAGCCCCGGGCACGCCGTCCACCAAGGCCTTGGCCTCCTTGAGGCCCAGGCCGGTGATCGCCCGCACCACCTTGATAACCTGGATCTTCTTGTCGCCAGCGGACTCCAGGATCACATCAAACTCGGTCTTCTCTTCCTCTGCGGCCGCCTCGCCGCCGCCGGCTCCGGGGACAGCAGCCACGGCCATGGGGGCCGCAGCCGAAACGCCAAAGGTTTCTTCCAATTCCTTGACCAGCTCGGAGAGATCCAAGACACTCATGTTCTTGATGAACTCAATCACATCCGCTTTGCTTATATCCGCCATTTTTTTATTCTTCCTTTCCTAATCTGGGCCCTATTGGCCCCGGGTGATATTGACGATGACGCTAATCGGGCTCAAGCGGCCTCAGCGGCCTTTTGATCTTCAACAGCCTTGAGCACATTAAGCAAAGAGCGCACTACCGCCGCTAAAACACTGACCAGATTGCGGGGTACCCCGTTCATGGCGCCCAACATCATGGACAACAAAACTTCACGCGCAGGCAGCTTGGCCAAGGCGGTAATTTCTTGAGGGCTGATAATCTTGCCTTCTAAAATGCCGCCTTTAACTTCCAAAGCGGGCTTGTCCTTGGCGAAGTCGGCCAAAACCTTGGCCAGGGCCACGGGGTCGTTATAGCTGAAACCGAACCCGTTGGGGCCCACCAGCATCTCCGCCAGGGCCGCTGCCTCGGTGCCTTCAATGGCACGCTTGAACAGACGGTTCTTGACCACGGTGTACTCCTGCCCGGCTTCTTTGATCTGCCGGCGCAGTTCGGTTATCTCCTCCACCTTCAAACCGGTGAAGTCGGTCAAGACCACCGCCTGCGCACGAGAAATTCTGTCAGCCACCTGGGCTACAACAGCTTCCTTCTCGCTGCGCTTCATCCGATGCCTACCTCCTTAGTTTTCTTCTGGATGCGAAACATTGTGCTTCAGACCAAGGAGGTGAACGCGGTCTTTCATCGTCACACCCGTCAACCCTTGTCTCGGTGGGGGATCCCCGGCAGGATCATTATGGCCGCCTGCGGCCGCCCACTGTCTTTGACACGAGCCGCTAATCCAGAAAAGGTTTATCATCAGGCGCCGGCCTGCCACTCAGGCGGCGCCGTATACCACACTTGGTTCGAGATTAAGATAATCGCCCCCAAGGCGACGCCCTTCAGCGGGCTCAGCCGCTAATGGCTGGCCACTAGAGCCTTGACCTCCCCTGGGTCCAGCTTGATGCCCGGCCCCATGGTGGTGGATAAGGTGATGCCCTTGATGTAAGCCCCTTTGCTGGTAGTTGGTTTCAGCCGCATTAGGGTCTCCATCAGGCTTTCCAGATTTTGTTTGACCTTGTCCGCCCCGAAGCTGACTTTGCCCACAGGCGCATGCACTACTCCGCCTTTATCCACTCTAAACTCTATCTTTCCCGCCTTGATCTCCTTTACAGCCTTGTCCAGCTCAAAGGTCACGGTGCCTGATTTGGCGTTGGGCATAAGGCCCCTGGGTCCCAGGACCCGGCCCAGCTTTCCCACCACCGACATCATGTCCGGGGTGGCCACGGCGCGATCGAACTCCATCCAGCCGCCCTGAATCTTTTCGGCGAGGTCTTCGGCGCCAACATAGTCCGCCCCTGCCTCCTGGGCCTCTTTTTCCTTCTCTCCCTTGGCGAAAACAGCTACGGTCACCTGCTTGCCGGTGCCGTTGGGCAAAACCACGGTTCCACGCACCATCTGATCGGCATGGCGGGGATCGACCCCCAGGCGGACCGCAACATCCACGGTTTCATCAAACTTGCCGGGAGCGCAATCCAAAGAAAGCTTAACCCCTTGTTCAAAGTCATAGCGCTTGAGTCGGTCGACTTTCTCTCGGGACAAAAAGTATTTTTTTCCATGTTTGGCCATAATCTATCTCCGTATCTGATCTCGGAGCCCCGCGTGCGATGCGGCCAGGCCAGGCCTCCGCGGGCTCAAATCAACGCCGTTGCCGGCGCTGGGATCATATTTTAGCGAGCCTTCCCGCCATACAGGTCGGTCGCCGGTTGTTTTCAATGCTCCTCATTCCGGGGAATTACCGGCCGGGCAGGCCACGCTGACATTTCCACCCCAGGGATCACTCCCCCGGAAATTTCAGCTTTAAGTTTTACCATCACCTTTGCTGGTGATGATTCCCCGGGCGGCAATTAATGGGCCAACACCTCTCAACTCACCTCGATGCCCATGGACCGGGCGGTCCCCATGATGCTGTTCATGGCCGCCTCTATGTCTCCGGCATTCAGATCGGGCATTTTGAGCCGGGCGATCTCCTCTACCTGCTTCTTGGTGACTTTACCCACCTTTTCGCGGTTGGGAACGCCGCTGCCCTTTTCCACGCCAGCGGCCTGACGTAAAAGGACCGCCGCCGGAGGCGTCTTGGTCACAAAGCTGAAGCTCCGGTCGGCGTAGACGGTTATCACCACCGGGATAATGGTGTCACCCTGGCTTTGGGTCCGGGCGTTGAAGGCCTTGCAAAACTCCATGATATTAGCGCCATGCGGGCTCAGGGCCGGGCCCACCGGCGGACTGGGGTTGGCCTTGCCGGCCGGAATCTGCAGCTTGATATTTGCTATGATCTTTTTGGCCATTTTCCTCTCGCGACTACGCTATCGCTTCCATCCCCTGAACCTGCAAATATACCCTGGATGGGCGAAAACGAAACCTGCCTGGGGCTAAATTTTTGTAACCTGGACGAACTCCAATTCCACCGGCGTGGCCCTTCCGAAAATGCTGATCAACACCCGAAGCTTACCCTTATCCGGGTAAACCTCTTCCACCGCGCCGTTGAAGTTGTTAAAGGGTCCGTCGATGACACGAACCTCGTCGCCTTCTCTAAAGCTGTATTTAGGCTTGGGCTGCTTGGCGCCCTCGGCCATCTGGGCCATGATGCGGCTGGCCTCTTCTTCGGTTATGGGAGCGGGCCTGGTCTCGCTGCCCCCCACAAACCCGGTCACTTTGGCGGTTGATTTGACCAAGTGCCAGGTTTCGTCGTTCATATCCATTTCCACCAAAATGTAGCCCGGATAGAACTTGCGGGAAGACTCGCGCCTTTGGCCCTTCACCATCTCCACGACCTTCTCCATGGGAACTAAAATCTCACCGAAGAACTCTTCCAGGCCGTGGGATTTAACCCTCTCGGTGAGCGCCTCGCGCACCTTGTTTTCATAGCCGGAATAAGTGTGCACTATGTACCATTGTTTACCCAATGATCCAGCCTTCTTCCCTAACTCACTACCAGGTCGACCAGCTTGGAAAGTATCATGTCCACCAAGCCCAAAAACGCCGCTACGATAAAGACCAGGATGAGCACCACACCGGTGCTGGATATGGTCTGTTTGCGCGAGGGCCAAGTCACTTTCTTAAGCTCGGTCTTAACCTCACGCAGAAACTGGACCGAAGCCTCCCACCAGCGGGCGGGTCCTTTGGCAGGCGCTGCCTTGACCACGGGTTTGGCCTGAACGGCCTTTACCGGCTTTTTACGGTCGAAAGGCTGCCGCGGCTTTGAGATCTTTTTGGGCTTTTTTGCAGCCATGCCAGCTTATTCCCTTTGGTCAATGGCAGGCCTGGAGGGAATCGAACCCCCAGCCTTCGGATTTGGAGTCCGACGCTCTAGCCTAATTGAGCTACAGGCCTGCGGAAATTGATTATTTGCCTTCCTTGTGCAGCGTATGCGTCCGGCAGTGGCTGCAATACTTTTTCAACTGAAGCTTATCGGGAGTGGTGCGCTTGTTTTTGGTTGTGGTGTAATTCTTACGCTTGCACTCCTGGCACACCATCTGAATTATATCTCGCGGCATGGCGCATTCCTTTATTATTCGATGATTTCAGCGACCACGCCGGCGCCCACCGTGCGGCCGCCCTCGCGGATGGCGAAACGAAGCTCTTTTTCCATGGCAATGGGGGTGATCA
>JASFOZ010000441.1:0-4004 GCA_050116255.1 Desulfarculaceae bacterium | reverse complement strand
CATGGGGAGGCTTTTGTGCGGGGATGTGGGTACGGGTAAAACCGTGGTTGCCGCCGCCGCCGCCGTGATCGCGGCCGAGGCCGGGGTGCAAAGTGCCTTGATGGCCCCCACCGAGGTCCTGGCCCGGCAGCACCTGCAAACTATGCAGGGCATGTTGGAGCCCCTGGGCCTGAAGGTGGCTTTGGCGGTGGGGTCACACAACGGGGCTGAACGCCGCCTGGCCCAGCAGGCGGCCTCGCAGGGAGCCCATGTAGTGGTGGGGACCCACGCCCTGTTCTCTGAGCAGCTGGCATTTAGGGACCTGGGGCTGGTGATAATTGACGAGCAGCACCGCTTTGGGGTGGAGCAGCGTCTGCGTCTGGCGGCCAAGGGACCCAAACCTCATCTTTTGGTGCTTTCCGCCACACCCATACCCCGGACCTTGGCCCTGGCCCTGGCCGGACACCTGGATATCAGCGATCTGCCCCAAAAGCCGGCAGGTCTCAAGGAGGTGCCTACTCAGGTGGTTTCCTTTGAGGAGCGGCGCCGGGCCCTGGACGCCCTGGCCCGAGCCCTTGAGCAGGGGGAACAGGCCTTTGTGGTTTGTCCTCTGGTTGAAGAATCTGAGGTGATCGAGGCCCAGGATGCGGTGCAGACCCACCGCCGCCTCTCCGCCTTTTTCCCGGAGGTGCGTGTGGGCCTGGTGCATGGCCGCATGGAAGCCGCCGAGCAGCAGGCAGCGTTGGAGGATTTCAAGGCCGGCCGTATTAAGGTGCTGGTCTCGACCACGGTGGTGGAAGTGGGGGTGGACGTTCCCAGCGCCACCCTGATGATAGTCCTGGCCGCGGAACGTTTCGGCCTCAGCCAGCTGCACCAGCTCCGGGGCAGGGTGGGGCGGGGGGAGAAGCCGGGCCTTTGTCTGCTGGTGGCCGGTCCCAGTCCCGGAGATTTGGCCCGGCAGCGGCTCGAGGTTTTGGCTAAGACGAATGACGGCTTGGCCGTGGCCGAGGCCGATCTGCACCTCAGGGGACCGGGAGAGGCCCTGGGCGCCCGCCAGGCAGGGTTGCCCCCCTTCCGGGCGGCGCGATGGGAGCGGGACGCCGAGTTGGTGCCCCTGATTCGCCAGGTCATTAAAGAATGGTTGCAGGCAGACCCGGATCTTTCCGGAACCCGCCGCCGGCTGGTCCGCGAAGAATGCCTGCGCAGATGGGGTCGCCGCTTGGGGCTGACAGAGGCCGGATAGCGCATAGAAAGGGGATGATTAAGAATCCCTTTCCAACCCGGCATCATTCAACCGGGACCAACCTTTTTGGCAAAAGATCTCGTTGGTCTAGGATTTCCCCCGGATTAGAGGGCATTTTCCAATGCTAACAATCTGTTTTTAAAACCCGAATTCAGGCTTTTAAAAGTTTTTTCCGCTTGAGAAAAAAAGTCATTTTGAGCCTTTAGTGGAGCCAATTATCCGGCGGTTGCTGACGGAAAAATTTGTTATCTGAAGGGGCATTAATGGCTTTTTTCTGGGCTTCATGATCAGATACACTACAGCGAACCGGTCCGCCTTTTCATGAATAAAACCGGGATAGGCGGCTGGCCCTGATCCTGCGCCCACTGTGAATGGCTTCCTTAATTTCGCTGATACCTGGCCGGGTTAGTCCGGGGCAACAAAAGGGAAACAAAAACGATACAAATTGATTGCGCAAATGGGTTGACAATAAGCACCGTAACAAGATATTTTTTTCTAAACTAGCCAATTAGCCAAACCCTTCCGCTAGACCGTTGGTGCCTGGTGCGCCCATCTCAGCAAAAAAGTTAGGCTCATTGGACCCCAAGTGTCTCCCGTTGACCGGGAGGAGCGATTCGTTTTTTGGAGGATTTTTCAAAGATGGGTAAAAACATTTACGTAGGCAATCTGTCCTATAACTCCACCGAAGAGGATCTGCGCGGCCTGTTCGAGCAGTATGGCGATGTACAATCGGCCAAGGTGATTACAGACCGGGATACCGGCAGGTCACGGGGATTCGGTTTTGTGGAGATGGAAAATGATGCCGCGGATGCTGCCATCAACGCACTGAATGGCAGCGAGTTGGACGGGCGGGCCCTGCGGGTCAATGAAGCTAGGCCCCGTGAGCCCCGTCCCCCCAGGCGCTGGTAAGGCACCAAGTCGCCGGATTTTTTCCAAGGCTTTTTGGAATAGGGATTCCTGGCCCGCCCCGGCGCGGTGGGAATCCCAGCCTCAAATCCGCTGATTGCTGAACAGGCCGTAGTAAGCAAGGCCGGGTGGAGTCGCTTCGCCGGCGCTTGGCGGGGCTCCTCTCTATTCTGAAGCCTGTTAATCCACGGGGGAAGGCTGCATTTTTTCCTGCGCAGCCGCAATGATATTAGAACACAACCGGGTTGGTTTGCGGATATGCCGTCTGCCGGCCCAGAAGTTGCTATTGCCCTTGAATTGCCGAGGGCATCCCCTAAATTGAGGCGGTTTCATAGGCCTCGCCGCTTCTGCTTATGCGGAAGGGCCAGCCGCTTTCTTTAATCCAGGGGCGTGGAAGAAATATCAACAATATTGGCTAGTTCAGTTTTGCCCTGGCTATATTCCTGTTTATTCATCTCCATGAGACGCTTCTTTTTTTCATTTCGGTCCGATTAAGGCGCTATGCTTAATTGCCTTTGTATATCAAAAATGACATAATCAGCATTAAGCGGGCAGCAAGCTGAACCTTGGGATAGGCCGAGGCGTTCCTCCTAAAAGGGGTTTCCGGCGCATGTTTGTGTGGCCGGGAGCCGGCTTGAGGGTGGAGATGGGCCAACCCAGGGATTGTTTTTTTATTCCTCGGAAAGGCAGGTTCGGGATGAGGGAAAACACCAAAAAAGTCTACAGCGGATGCTCTCTTTGCTACCACAGCTGCGGAACCGAGATCACGGTCAAGGATGATAAAATAGAAAAGGTTGAAGGCCAGCAATCACATCCCTTAAACAAGGGCTATATTTGCCCCAAGGGCCGCGCCACGGTTGAACATATCTATCACCCCGACCGGTTGCGGCATCCCCTGAAAAGAGTGGGCCAGGAGTTCCAACCCATATCCTGGGATCAGGCTTTAGACGAAATTGCAGCCAAGCTGGGGGACCTGAAAGAGAGCTACGGGCCTTCGGCGCTGGGCTTTTTCTGCGGTTCGGTGGGGGTGGAGAACATAGAGATGGTGGCCCTCACCCACCGTTTCAAGGCGGCTTTCGGCTCTGCCAACTACTTCTCAGTGGAAAGCATATGCTACCGCATGCGCATCCGCTGCCGGCAGATGACCTTTGGCAAGTACCCGGTGGAGGAGCTGGACTCAAATCTATACATCCTTTGGGGCCATAATCCGGCGGAGTCTGATTTTCCCTTGGCCCTGGCAATCAACGAGAATTTGAAAAAGGGCGCCAAGATTGTTGTGATCGATCCCAAGCGCATACCCTTGGCCGACCAAGCCGAGATGTACATGCAGATAAGGCCCGGCACCGATGGAGCCCTGGCCTTGGCCATGCTCAACGTGATCATCAACGAAAATCTATACGACGCCGACTTTGTGGAGAAATGGACCTACGGCTTTGACAAGCTGGTGCCGCATGTGCAGCCCTACACCCCGGAGTGGGCCGAGAAGATCACCTGGATTCCAGCCGAGGATATCCGCAAGCTGGCCCGGCTTTTTGCGACTACCAAGGGCGCTGCCATCTATCAGGGAACCTGCACCCAGGATCAGCAGGCCAACGGCACCCAAACCGACCGGGCCCTCGCCATTTTGCAGAGCATTGTGGGCGGGATCAACGTACCCGGGGGCTGGGTGATCAGTCCCCGCCTCAAGCTGAAGAACATCGGCCTGCCCATTGATGAAAGGCCCCTGGGCACTGACAAGTATCCTCTGTTCTACGAGCTTTGGGGACGCACCAGCCCCTACGGCATAGTGGCCATGGTGCCTGAAAGCATCCCGGACAAGCTCAAGGCCTTCATAGTGGTGGGCGGCAACCCCATAGTGACCATGCCGGACACCAAC
>JASFOZ010000440.1:0-4009 GCA_050116255.1 Desulfarculaceae bacterium | reverse complement strand
AGCTCCCCCCCATGGCCAGCGCCCTGGTATGGGTCGGAGAGATGTTGGATGCCTATGGATTGTCCCTGGCCTTGGGCGTCTGTATCCTGCTCCTTCTGATAGTCTGGGGCTGGCGCCTACCCAGCACCAACCTGGTGCTTTCTAGGATGCTTTTAAGGCTGGGGCCGGTGGGACGCATATTGTCCTGGTGGGAAACGGTGTTATTTTACCGCAGCCTGGGTTTGATGCTTGAGTTCGGCGTGCCCATGCATGAAGCCTGCCGCCTGGCCCCCACCGCTGTTAACAACACCGGATTTCAAAAGGCCCTGAGCCGATTGTCCCAGACCGTTGCCCAAGGAAGCAGCATGGTCGCCGCCTTGTCCGAATGCAGGGTCATCCCCAAGGTAGCCCTGCGCATGGTGGCCCTGGGCGAACAAACCGGATCCCTGAGCGGTGTTTTGCTTAAGACCGCCGACCTTTTGGAAAGCAGGCTGAATTTTGTGGTCGGCCGTATATTATTAATTACCGAGCCTTTGATCACACTGTTCATGGGCCTGTTGGTAGGCCTGGTGGTCATTACCATGCTCACCACCATATTCTCTCTGACCCAGGGAGGCATTTAATCTCATGTCAAAGATAAACCCCAACATGGCTAAGCAAGGAGACCCCGGCCCTGTCCCCAAGAAGAAGAGGCGCCAGGCGGGATTCACTCTCCTGGAACTCCTGATTGTCGTAATCATCCTGGGCCTGTTGGCCGCCCTGGTGGGCCCGCGTCTGTTCCGCACCCTGGAAAAGGCCCAGTGGAAGGTGGCCAAGACCCAGATCGAGCTTCTGGCCAGTGCCTTGGACCACTTCCGTCTGGATGTGGGCCGCTATCCCACCACCGAGGAGGGGCTGGATTCCTTGGTAACGCCCAAGGAGGCTCAAGAAGGATGGGACGGCCCTTATCTGCCCAAGGGGGTTCCCAAGGACCCCTGGGGCCGGGAATACATCTACATTAGTCCCAGCGAACACGCCGAATTCGAGATTATGTCTTTGGGGCAGGACGGAAAACCCGGAGGCAGCGGCGAGGACAAGGATATCTCCAGCCGCACTTAACTCTTCGGCGCCATGGGCCCGGAAACAAAACCTTGAAGATGCCTGGAACTGCCATAGCTGCCCTGATACGAAAGCAAGGCCCCCCAAAACCCGGCCCCGGTTCGCCTGGTTTCACTCTTTTAGAGGTGCTGGTGGCGGTGGCCATAGTGGGCTTGGGCCTGGCCCTGGTCTTCAGGTTCATGATTTTACAGGGCCATAACCAGAAGATCGCCACCCAACGCATCCTCCTTCTTCAGGAGGCGCAAAACATAATGACCTATTGGCTGGCTCAACCCTGGATCAAACCCGGCCACATCACGGGCCAGTCTGACAAAGGAGTCATCTGGGAGGTCAAGATAAGCCAGGTTGGGGGTGTGGTTCCAGCCCTCAAAGACCAGACTCAGAAAAACGACCGGAATCGGCCCGTACCGGTTCTGTTCCACCTGGAAGTGTGTTGCCATTACAGCCGCTCGCCCCAAGGCCGGCCGGTGTGCCTGCACAGCGAACGGCTATTCTTCAGCCAAGGATGACCCATGCCGCAGGGGGCAACCAAAAAATGAAATCAACCTGGCCCAAACAGGCGGGAGCCGCCCTGCTGGAGTTGCTCGCAGGGATGACCCTGCTGGGCCTTTTGTTGGCTTTATTGAACCAATCATCTTATTTCATACATCTGCGCTGGCGTGAACTGGGCCAAGGCCCCCAGATGCAGGAGAGAGTCTTTTCTTGCCAACAGGCCATGCTGCGCCAGGTTCGCTCCGCATCCGTTCCTTCCTCCGGCCGCGCCGGCGGCACCGGATACAGCAGCCGGCAGACGCAAGCATCCGGCCTGGTCGGTGACCAGACCTCGGCCACTTTCATAACCAGCCAGCCCCTGAACAGAGAACAGGGGATCGGCCTCTGGCGGGTCACCTATGCCCTGGAACCAGGGAGCCGAGGCCAGGGACTGCTTTTGATCGCCTATCTTGAACCAGCCTTGGCGGACAACTCCAAATCCAGCCAAAAGCCTCAGCTCCAACCCCGGATCTTACTGCAGGGGTTGCAGCAGGCCCGCTTCACCTACATAGATGTTGACCGTTCCGGTAAGCACCTTGTGTCCGCCGAGAGATGGCCCCTAAAGGGCGGATCGGCCCTTCCCGCAGCCCTGCATCTGGAGGCTATCTGGCATGATGAAACCTTGGACTGGCATTTCCCCTTTTTCTGCTCCCAAACAAGGGTGGTTTCCATAAGATGAGCACCCAAAAAAGCCAAGCGGGTTTCGCACTTATCTCCATTCTGATTCTGTTGTCGGCCTTTTTCCTCTTGGCCCTGGCCCTGAGTCAGATTACGCAAAAGCAGCTTTTGGCCGCCACCCGCCTGGAGAAGGAGCTTTATTCCTATTACACTGCCCAGCAGGGCATTGAACGGGCCAAGCACGCCGTGGCCAGGTATTGGCACGACAGGGCTTATTACAGCTTGCGCGCCGCCGGCGAGTGGTATAAATGGACCGATGACAAATCCCAGGGAGCCTTTGCCATTCAGGACGAATCCGGCAAGATGAACCTGGCCAGGATGCCCGTCACCCTGGTGACCAAATCCCTGGGGCTGCTGGGCCTCAGCGGCAGCCAGCTGGAGATTGTGAAGGATTCCCTGCGTGATTGGGTGGACAAAGACGACGTGAAGCGCCCCCAGGGCGCAGAGGCGGACTACTACCGCAAGCTGCCCCAAGGCTACTCACCCCGGAACGCGGCCTTTCAAAGCCCTGCCGAGTTGGCCATGGTGAAAGGGCTGAATCCAGCCATGGTCTTTGGCCAAATAGGGAGGGGCGACCGGCACGGCCTTCTTCCCGGAAAGGGCCTGTGGAGCTTTTTCAGCGTGTACAACCGCAGCCGCAAAATCAACGTCAACGCCGCGCCTCCAGAGGTTCTTCTTTGTCTGCCTGGAATCGATCAAGACAGGGCCATGCTTCTGCTCCAGGAAAGGCAAAAAACGCCCCTGAAAGATTACCGCAGGCTGCTTCGCCTTCTGGGTCAGGCCAGATTCCGGCGGGCTGCGCCTTATCTCAGCCTGGCGCCGGGCCGGACTTATTCTATAATTTCTCAAGGCAAAGTCACCGGCTCCAGCCGGAGCCGCTCCATCTTGGCGGTTGTAAGGGTATCAATGGGGCGGACCATGCAAACCTTGTTTTGGCTGGACGACCTCTCGCTTCCCTGGCCGGCCGGGACCGGCTCATAGGTTAAAGGCGGATATATGTCATTGTCATTGACCGCGCCCCCGCTCAGAGTTGGCCTTGATTTTCATGAAGACAGCGTCACCATTCTGGCAGCTATGCGCCGGCAAGGGTCTTGGACCATTCAGGGTCGAGAAAGGACCGACCTAACCCTCCAGCACCTGGCCGGCGGCCAGGGGCATAAGGCCTTTTCGGAGGCAATGGACAAGCTCAAGGACCAAACCCAGATCAAAGGAGCCCCAGCCTATATCTGTCTTCCCAGCCCCTGGGCCTCCATCCACTTGGTGAGCCCCGGCTCAAATCACAAACGGCCTACTCAAAATGACTTCCATGAGGCATTGACTGACCTGACCCCCTTTAAGGCCGAACAACTGCGCTATGACCTGCGCACCCTCCCTGGAGAGAGCCGTTTTGCCCAGGCCTTGATAGCTTCTGAAGAATTGATTGGGTCCATTGTCTCTATGGCCACAGAGGCCGGGCTCAAGCCGATGAATGTGGATATCGGGGCTGGGTATTTGGGACGCATCGGCCGTGATCTGGCCGTAAGCGATCAAGCCTATTTGGCAGTCAGCCTGGAATCAAGGCATGTTGATTGGGCGCTGATCAACCGGGGCCGGGTGGTGCAGGTGGGAACCTTGCCCCATAGCGCTGGTGATGGTCCGGCCCAGGCGTTAGCCCGGGCCGGTCAATTTGCGGTGCAATCATGTCATCCCCTTGTTCCCGACCATATATACCTGACCGGCCCTA
>JASFOZ010000439.1:0-4013 GCA_050116255.1 Desulfarculaceae bacterium | reverse complement strand
GGACATCCGCGATTTCCACGGCTATTCCACTTACAAGGGTACCACCTACAATTCTTATCTGGTCATAGACGACAAGGTGACGCTTTTTGATACGGTGAAAAAGGGTTTTGAAAGCGAGCTGCTGCACCGGATCTATAACATTATCGACCCCAGCAAGATTGACTATCTGGTGGTTAATCATTTGGAGCCGGATCATTCCGGGTCTTTACCTTATATGATCGAGCGCATCCAGCCGGAGAAGGTCTTTTGCTCGCCCATGGGCCAGAAGGCCATGATGGCCCATTATCACCAGGGTGATTGGCCCTTGGAGGTGGTGAAGTCAGGGGATGTGCTTAACCTGGGCAGCCGCAATGTGCATTTTCTGGAGACCCGCATGGTGCATTGGCCTGACAGCATGTTCTCCTACCTGGCCGAAGACAAGATTCTGATCTCCAGCGACGGCTTTGGTTTGCACTGGGCCACCAGCGAACGCTTTGACGATCAAGTGGCGCAGGGCGAGCTTATGCGTCACGCGGCCAAGTATTTCGCCAATATTCTGCTTTTATACTCTCCCCTGATCCAGAAGCTATTGGAGACGGTCAAATCCATGAACCTGGAGATCGACATGATCGCGCCCGACCACGGCGTTATCTGGCGCCAGGACCCGGGCAAGATCATAGCCGCCTACGACCGTTGGAGCCGGCAAGAAGCGGCTAAAAAGGCGGTGGTGGTGTTCGACACCATGTGGCACAGCACCGAAACCATGGCCAAGGCCGTGGCCGACGGTCTTATTGATGAGGGCGTGTGCGTAAAGCTCATGAACCTAAAGGCCAATCACCGCAGCGACGTGGTTACGGAAATGCTGGAGGCCAAGGCTATCCTCTTTGGCTCGCCCACCCTGAACAACGGCCTGCTGCCCACCATGGCCGACCTTTTGACCTATATCCGGGGGCTCAAACCCAAGGGCAAGCTGGCCGCGGCCTTTGGCTCCTATGGCTGGAGCGGCGAGGCGGTCAAGCAGATCAACCAGTATCTGGAAGAGACCAAACTGGAGATTTTTGATCCTGGGGTACGGGTCCAGTATGTTCCTGATCATGATGCCCTGCGCCAATGCCATGAGCTGGGCAGCAAAGTAGGCAAGGCCATTGTGGCGGCAGGGCTGCCGGCTTGCGTTTGCGACTAAGCAACCTTTGAACCCCGGGGGGTGGCTTTGAGGCCCCGGCGCGGGTTGAAAAAAAAGGTGAGGGACCTGCTGGGTTCGCCGGACTGGCGCCAGGGCCTGGCAGAGGACTTTTCCCAGGAGCCCTTTAAAAACCTTGCCCACACCTTGATCCGCTTGCTTTCCAGCCCTGCGCCGGAGATCAAATGGCGGGCCGCGGAAGCCTTGGCCCAGGCGGTATCCCTACAAGCTGAACACGATATGGAGCCCGCCCGTGAGGTCATGCGTAGGCTTCTGTGGGGTCTGAACGAGGAGTCAGGCTCCATTATTTGGGGTGCGCCCGAAGCCTTGGCCGAGATTATGTCCAGGCATGCGCCCTTGGCCGGGGAGTTTGTCAATATTTACCTTTCCTTTCTGGATCAAGGCTGCAACCAACTGGAGTTTTTACCTCTGCACAGAGGAGTGGTATGGGGCTTGGGCAGAATGGCCCGGGCCTGGCCGGACCTTCTCCAGGAGAGGGGGGCCCCGGCCTTGCTGCGCCAGGCCTTGCAAGACTCTGACACCCAGGTCAGGGGTCTGGCGCTTTGGGGGCTGGGCCGCCTGGGGGATGCCGGCGACCTGGCCAAACTCCGCGCCCTGGCAGGAGACCGGTCCTCAGTGACGATTTGGGATCAACACCAGTTAACGATTTTCACCATCGGCGAATTGGCCGGCAAGGCCATCAGCCGAATCCAGCCAGACCCAGCCTCTACCCCTGAATAGCCCTTCTGGCCTCTGTGCCTAGGCGTCATAATAATAATTGACAACATGGCTAGTAGAGCGTTATAAGATAAATAAGATAATAATTGTCTCATTTATCGGAGGCATTGGATGAAGTTGACCCGGGCCGGCGAATACGCTATCCGATGCATGCTCTATCTATCCACCCAAGAAAAACCGGGCACGGCCACCCGCCGCGGCATAGCCCGGGCCATGGACATACCAGAGCCATTTTTGGGAAAGGTGGCCCAGCGCCTGTCCCGGGCCGGCCTGTTGGAGATCAGCCAGGGCCCCAAGGGCGGGTACCGGCTCACCCGGGACCCTAAGGGCATTTCTCTATTAGAAGTAATCGAGGCGGTGGAGGGAAACATATCCTTGAATCAGTGCCTGATGCGGCCTGATTCATGTTCCCGCAGCTCCATGTGCCCTGTGCATCAGATTTGGGACCGAGCCCGCAGCCAGTTGCGCAGCATTCTACAGGATGCGGATTTCGCCCAATTGGCCGGGCAGGAAATTAAAAAGCAGAAGACTGGAGCCACAGCTCCAAAATGAGATAGCCGGGCTAAACCTAAAGCCCAATATTTCGGACGCCGCTCCCAGATTGCGGCGGGGAGGTTCCGCCCATGGATGTTTTGATGCTTTCCCGGTTGCAGTTTGCTGCGGCCACTTTTTTTCATTTCCTTTTCGTGCCTTTGACGCTGGGCCTTTCCATCCTCATCGCCATCATGGAAACCATCTACGTGAGGACCAAGGACGATGAATACCGACGTATGGCCCGGTTTTGGGGCAAACTTTTTCTGATTAATTTTGCCATCGGCGTGGTGACCGGCATCACCCTGGAGTTTCAATTCGGCACCAACTGGTCGCGCTATTCCCAATATGTGGGTGATATCTTTGGTTCCCTTTTGGCGATCGAGGCCACGGTGGCCTTTTTTTTGGAGTCCACCTTTATTGCGGTCTGGTTTTTCGGCTGGAACCGTCTCTCGCCCAAGGCCCACGCCGTGACCATCTGGCTGGTGGCAGGGGCATCCACCGTCTCGGCTTACTGGATCATCGCTGCCAACGCCTGGATGCAGCATCCGGTGGGATATGTCATCCGCAACGGCCGGGCCGAACTCCAGGACTTTTTCGCCATAATCACCCAGAAGTTCGCCTTTATCGAATTCATACACACCGTAGGCGGGGCCTACATACTGGGCGCATTCTTTGTCATGGGGGTTAGCGCCTGGCACCTGCTGCGCCGTTCCCATCTCAGCCTGTTCAAGAAGTCGTTCCGTATAGCACTTGCGTTTGCTTTGATCTTTTCCATCTTCGAGGTGGTGCAAGGACATCTGAACGGGGCCGAGGTTGCCGCTACCCAGCCCGCCAAGCTGGCGGCCATGGAATCACACTGGCAGACCCAGAGAAACGCCCCCATCTACCTTTTCGCACTGCCTGATGTGGCCAACGAACGCAACCTGGTTGAGATCGGCCCTCTGCCCTCTGTGCTGAGCCTGTTGGCCTACCATGATCCCAACGCCGAGGTGAAAGGCCTAAGGAGCTTTCCCAAGGAGGAGAGGCCGCCGGTCTGGGTGCCCTTTGCCTCCTTTAAACTTATGGTGGGCTTGGGTTTTTTGTTCGTGGCCTTGTCTGTCTGGGGCTGGTGGGTGCGTAACCGCCTGGAAGACAGCCGCCTGTATCTGCGCCTCATGGTGTGGGCTATTCCTCTGCCATATATTGCCTGCCAGGCGGGATGGGCCCTGGCTGAGGTGGGGCGCCAGCCCTGGATTGTCTATGGGCTGATGAAGACCCAGGATGCGGTGTCTCCCATTGCCGTCTCTCAGGTGGGCGTCTCCCTGGCCGCCTTTATTCTGGTTTACGGGCTGCTGGGAGTGGCGGCCTTTTACCTGATCATTAAGTACGCCCGCAAGGGTCCGGAGCCGCCCCAAGAGGCGGCTGATTCAGGAGTGACGGCTTCGCTAGAGGAGGTGGCCCATGCTTGAGTCTATCTGGTTCGTACTATGGGGCTTGCTTTGGGCCGTGTATTTCATGCTGGATGGGTTCGACTTGGGCCTGGGCACCTTGATGCCCTTTGTGGCCAAAGACGACAGGGACAGGCGAGTGATCTATAACGCCA
>JASFOZ010000438.1:0-4021 GCA_050116255.1 Desulfarculaceae bacterium | reverse complement strand
CAGGGACTCCACCTCAGCATAGCGGCCGGCCTCACGCACAAACTCCATCTCAGGCGGCAGGGTATGTGGCTCCGGACGCCAAACCACCTCCATGCCCTCCCCGCTGCCTGACTCCAAGACCTGGGCGGTCTGATTCAAGAGCCTATGCAGGGCTGGGTGCTGCCCGTCAGGATGCAGACTAAACTCAATCCTGACCGGAACAACCTGGGCCAGGGCCTTGAGCAGCCTTATGTCCAGGGTGCGCAGCCAAAGGGCTTCCCGCACCTCTAAGGCGCTCCATTCGGAGATCATCGGCGGGATATCGCCCTTATGCAGGGCCTGTTCCAGCCTGTGCAGCAGATCTGCCTGATCCAAAAGCTGCAACTGGCTCAGGCGCTTTTGGTATTTCTCCAGCAAACGTGCCAAGGCCCTCAGGCGCTCGCCCGCCAGGGTCTTCAAGGCCTGGGCATTCAAACCAGCCGCCTTGATCTCCACCAATAGACGCCAAAGCTGCCGGGGCAGCCTGCGCCCGGCGGCCAGGCCCGCCCAGTGCTCAGCCCCATCGCCTCGCAACAGGTCTTGCACCAGCAGGGGCCCGGCCGGGTCCAGCAGCCGCGCCCATCCTGAATCCAGGGAGACCTGCTCCAGAAGAAGGGGAAGCAGCTCCTCAAAGGTAAACAGGGGCGGGGTGAGCAGCAGGCCGCCCGGGTTTTCGCGGGCGCGGCAAGAAAGCTCCTGATCCCGGCTGGCCCGGGAGGGCCATATCTGGGCTATGAGAACCCGGCGGTTCATTGGTTCCTTGATTTTTGGGGGCCCTTTAACCTGCGGGCCAGTTCGAGCACGGTTTGGGCATAGGGCGTGCTCTTGTTATAGGTAAGGATGACCTCTGTCTGATCCTTGGGTCTGAGCCCCTTGCGCCAGCCGTGGTCTTGAAGATAGTGGGCCACGCTGAAGATGGCATCCCCGGGATGATCAAGGTTCACCCTGCCGTCGGCGTTGGCGTCCTGGCCCCAGATCAGCACGCTGGTGGGCATGAACTGACCCAGGCCCATGGCCCCGGCTGGTGAGCCCTTGTAGGCAAAGGGGCTGGCCCGGTCCCTCTGGGCCAGGTGCATAAGCCCGGCCAGCTCCTCCAAGGCCCAGTGGGAGCGCCGCTCAAAGCGAATGCGGTTTTTGGGCTGGTCCAGTTCCTTTTTCCGGCGCCGGGGCCAGTATCCGGCCAATTGACGCCGCCCCTGGGGGCTATGCAGCATGGCCTGGGAGGCCAATACATTGAAGACCCGGTATTTGCCGGTGTATTTGCCCAAACGGGACTCCACCAAGATAATGGCGGCCACAACCTCGGCCCTGACTCCGTAGCGGGACCGGGCCTTTGCGAAATAAGCGCGGTGCCTTCGCAGAAAACCCTTGGCAGCCTTGAGGTTGGACTTGGATAAAAACTGCCGGTAGTTAAGCTTGCTTTCCCGGGCCGAAAGCATGCGGGCCAAAACCCGGGCCTCGAACTTGAGCTGGGGATGGTTAAAGAGCTTCTTCAGGCGGGCGGGCTCAAACCCGATATCCTGGAGCTGACCCGCCAAACGCGAAAATATCTCCTGGGCCTTGACCGCAGGGGGCGCGGCCAGCAAACCGGCAATGGCCAGGGTCAAAATAATTATCCAATAGATTCTTGAGGTCATGAATTACTTTCCGGCAATCATCTCATGAGATTGCCCGCTCTCTCCTTTCCCTTTGCCCGGGGTTTTGCTAAGCTAGGCCACCCAAGCCGCCAAAGGGGGCGTTTTGACAAGGTGCGGTCCATCTTTTCCTGGAGGGGAAGACCCTCCTGACCATATCATCACCGACAGCCCCATGCGCCTGCGCTGGGGTGACTGGCGCACCACCCAGATTATCCAGGTGCACGTAGGGGCGGCCGCGCTTTACGAACACCAGCGTGCCGAGCTGATCGCCCAGGGGCGGCAGCTTGGCGCCCAAATGCCTCCTCATTTTAGTCTGGACGGCGCCCTGCGGGACATCGCCCTGGGCCTGCTGCGCCATTGCCGCAACCCTGGGTCCCAAGAGGAGGTCATACTGCTCTCCGCCTTGATGGAGGCCCTGGTCAACACCCCCTGCCCCATACTGCGCACTGACCTGATCCGCCGGGTTTATCAAGAGGTTGAAGACCTTTCCGCTCGGCTGAACCTGCGCTTCGGCGGGCGGGTGGGCCATTTTTTACTGCCCCTGAATGAAGACGCTGCTCATCCCGGCCTTTTTTCCCGCACTTTGGCCACCATCAACGACTTGCAGCATTTTTTCGCCACCTTGCGCCAGATCGCCAAGGAGCGTTATCAGCACCTTAGCAAGGATTATGTATTCTACTTCCCGCGCTCCGCCTCCCTATAAGCTCATATTAAAAGCTGCGCCACTCCGGGTCTTTCATGGCCAGGGGCGATTCCCGTGGGTCCTGCCTCACCCCCAACAGCCAGGCCCGGGCGCCCACCCGAATCTCGCCCACCTCGCCCTCCAGGCCCAGGGCCTGGGCCGCCCGGCTGGTGGCCGCCTTGAACACCACCTGCGCAGAGATGCCCGCCTCCAGCCAGGCCTGCATCTCCAGGAACACCGCCTGCCCATGGGCCAGTCCGTATGAGCCCGCGTCGGTTCCCAAAACCAACTTCACTCCCAGGGAATCAGCCTGGCGCATGGCCTGCATCTGCCCCTGGGCGATTGCCTTAAGGTTGGCCCGCACCCTGGGTTCATGTCTCTTTTCAGGATCCCTGGCATGGGCCTTCACCGCCGCCAGGGTGGGAGTCCAGGTCATTGGTTGGGCAGCCATTTGTTTAAAAATATCGGCGTTTAAAAAATAGCCATGCTCCAGACAATCCGCCTTTGCCTTTAGGGCGGCCTCGGCTGCGGGAACGCCGCTGCCATGCACCACCACCTTGAGCCCACAGCGGTGGGCCGCGCGCACGGCGGCGCTGAGTTCCGGGGCGCTCACTGCCAAGGGGCTGAGCACCTGGCCGGGGTTTTCAAAATCCAGCAGGCCGGTGGCAAAGACCTTGACCACCTGGTTGCCCTCTTGGGCCCGCTCCCAGGCGGCGCGGGCGAATTGCTCAGCGCCTTCAAGGCCTTGAGCCAGCCAAGAGCCCCCTTCGCCCCTTGCGCCCAGGCCCATACCAGCCTGTACCAGCAGGGGCGGAGGTTCGGGCGTCTCGGTCAGGGCCTCTGCCTGGGCAGGCCGCCCCAGGTCCCGTACCGCGGCCAACCCGGCCTCGGCCGAGGCGGCCAGGTTTTGGGCGGGCCCGCCTTTGAGCCAGAGATGCACATGGGCGTCCAGGGGGGCGGGGCAAAGCCAAAGGTGGGGCAGGTCCAGGCGGATGGCGCTCTTATCTTCCCAGGCCCCAGCCCCCAGGGCCTTTATACGGCCCTGGCTGATAAGGACTGCCGCCTGCCCCGGTTCGGGCGGATAGGCCCCAGCCACCCCCTTGGCCTTCAGGCACACCGGCCGGTCGCCGGTCCGGCCCAGCCTCACCTGCCCCATGGGGAAAAGAACCTGCCTACTTAGACAGGCGTTTGACTAAAGCGGCGAACTGAGCCCCGTAGCGCTGGCATTCCTCTAAAACCCGCTCATCCGGGGCGCCTATGGCCAAGGGGCCCAAGTGGCCTCCTTTGCGCGTGCCCTGCACCACGCTGCCGTGGATCAATAAGCCGGCCAAAAGCGACATAAGCGCCAACTCGCCGCAACCGCCTATGACTCCGGTGCTGACAAAGGCGCCGGCCGGCTTGCCCTCCAAGGCGCCTTTGCCAAACAGGGCGATGGACTCATCCAAAAAACGCTTCATCTCAGCGGACATGTTGCCAAAGTAACAGGGTGATCCCAAGAGGACGCCGTCTGCGTTCTCCAGATCATCCAAACCGGTGTCAGATATCTTCTTCAGAGCCGTCTGGCAGCCGGCTTTTTCCACAGCCTGGGATATGGCCTCAGCCATCTTGCGGGTGTTTCCCCCCTGCGAAAAATAGCTTATCAATACCTTGGGCATGACATTTCCTTTTCCGTTTGTGTCAAAAA
>JASFOZ010000437.1:0-4023 GCA_050116255.1 Desulfarculaceae bacterium | reverse complement strand
CACCCGCTTGTTGTTTTTTGATGCGCTCATGGTAATGACGGCTAAACCTTGGTATTTCTTACAAACCTATCTCAGCTGCGCCCGGCGTGCAAGGCTGGGGCGCGGTTTTGGGGACAGGGGAAGGGCTTGCGCCCTCCTTAGCGGTGAGTCATGCTTAGGCCAGTCAGGAACACAGCAGCCGGAGCCGCCCTTGATTCCAATCAAAGATGAAAACCCAACCCAGCGCATCCCCTATGTCACCGTAACCCTGATGGCCCTCAATGTACTGGTTTATGTCTACCAGCTTATCCTGCCTGCGGAGGGGGAGTTCATCCTCTTGCACCAATACGGGCTGGTGCCGGCCTGGCTGACCGGCCTGTCCGACGTGCAACTCCCCGGGGATTGGCTTCCCCGGGTGACCACCTTGATCTCATATGCCTTTGTGCACGGCGGTTTCATGCACCTGGCCGGCAATATGCTTTATTTGTGGATATTCGGCAACAACATCGAGGATGTGCTGGGACCGGTCCGGTTTCTCGCCTTCTATCTGCTGGGAGGAGTGCTGGCCGCCCTGGCCCAGGTGGCCACCGGCCCCGGCTCCACCTTGCCCATGGTGGGGGCCAGCGGGGCCATCGCCTCTGTGCTGGGGGCCTATCTGATTTTGTTCCCCAGGGCCAACGTGGTGGTTCTTATCTGGTTTTTCTTTTTTGTGCGCTTGATAAGAGTGCCGGCCATACTCATGCTGGGGCTTTGGTTTTTGATACAGGTGTTGGGAGCGGGCGGCCCGGGAGTGGCCTGGATGGCCCATATCGGAGGCTTTGTGGCCGGCCTCTTGCTGATACGCTTCTTCCTGCCCCGTCCCCGAACTCTACATTAAAGGTGGATTTCTATTTTAGGGGGATATGGCTGGTTTTCGCCCTTGTCAAGGCCGCGTACGCGCCCAAAGGGTTCCAGCCTTGACAAAGGCGAAAACCAGCCGATGCTCAAATCCTGCGGTTCTTCCAAAAAAATGTTAACTGGAAAAAGGCCATTTTCCCATTTGGCGGCCCTTCATCACTTGATTACACAAGCCACAAGAAACATTTTTTGGGAAGAACCGTATAAATATAATGTTGCCCGGGAAATCGCAAACTCCCACATTAGACAGTTTTTCAGTGGGGTAAACGCTCCGGTTTCTTCAGACGCTCAGGCTCGGGCAAGCGCTGGAGCCTGTCTTGCTTCTTCCCGGTTTGGGGCTGCAATATTTTCTGCAAAAGCTTGCCCAACTCCGGAGACATGGCTGAGCTTATATCCGCAGAAGCCTGCTGCGGTTGATCCTCTTTGATTCCCGGGGTCAGGCTTTCCGCCTGGGCTGAACTCCAGGCCATAAAGGCGATGAGCAATATCAACCCTGCCAGGGCCCACAGATATAATCTTTGCGGGACCGCCTTAGCCAGGGACACGGCTCTTTTTCGGGGTAGCATTGGGTCCTCCCCACAAGATGTAAAAGTCCTTGAACTCCAAACCAGCAATAGGCCCGAGACTTTAAGATAGGGCAAAAAGGATGCCATTCCGGCGGTACTTGTGATTATTAAATATAATTTTAACTAAAACAGATACTTATTTAAAAAGAAGTCTGCGATGGGGTCAGAACAGACACGATTTTGTAAATAAAAAATAGCCCTTTGTTACCAAATTGTAATTACGCTTTGGTAACAAAGGCCTATTATGCTGACCAGCGCTGATAGGCCTTCAGGGCTTGACTAAGCCCACGACTTCCAGACGGGTGACTTGGCCAAGGGGGATGCGGTAGTTGCCGAACTTGGTCTTGCCGGTGACGGAAAGGTTGGGGTTGACCTCTAATACCACCGGCTCTCCCTGGGCCAGCACCACGGTGGCCTTCAAGACGCCCCCTTGATTGTTGAGTTCCACCTCTTTGATCTTTTCCAGGGAAATGGCGGCCTCGCCCTTACCCATGTCCCCCAGGATGAAGGCCTGGCCATCCACGGAAAACTGGGTCAACTCCACCTTGGTGCCTTCCTGGTCAATAAGCCTCACCCGGTAATCCGCCTGGGGTTCGGGTATGCGGGTGGGGCCCTCGCTGTCCCCGATTCCCATTCCCATAAGCAAAGGGCAGAGGGCGAGGACGAGCCCTATCGCCAAAATTCCAACCCGGCCGCTCATGACACCTCCTGGACCAAGCTTATGGTAAAGGCTCTAATACCAGGCCGCCACAGGCCCTTAATCAAGCCACCCCTAAATGTGTTATCACGGTTGAGTCCCAGGGCCAAGTAAAAATCAGCCCATGGAGACTGCCCGGTTAGCCCCAGCGCAGCTTAGTGCGCAGTATTTCAAAATAGTCCCTAAAGGGTGAGTGCACAATTTTGACGGTGCGCTGGGCGCGATGAATATTCACCTCATCGCCTGGTTCCAACTCAACCCCCACCTGTCCGTCACAGGTCAGGCTGGTGTCCCGGGCCCGGTCATCCAGGGTTAGGCTCAGGCGTATGTCCGGCTGCAGCAGCAAGGGCCGGTTGCTCAAAGCAAAAGAGCAGATCGGGGTCAGGACTATGCATTCCAAGGCAGGGTGGCATATGGGGCCGCCGGCGGAAAGATTGTAGGCGGTGGAGCCGGTGGGTGTGGAAAAAATAAGGCCGTCCGCCTTGAAGCTGGTCAGGGGCAGGCCGTCCGCCATGACGCCCAGCTCCGCAATGGGGGCCAGGGCGGCCTTGTTAATGACCACGTCGTTAAGGGCGGTGAAGCGTTGACAAACCTCGCCGCCGCGGCGGACCTTGGCATCTAACATCAGCCGGGGCGGGGCAATGTAGTCTCCGGCCAGGACCCGCTCCATGGCGGGAAACAGCTCCTCAGGCCCCAGGGCGGTCAGAAAACCCAGACCGCCGAGGTTCACACCCAGGATGGGTATATGATCCAATCCTGATTCCACAACCCGGCGCACCGCACCCAACATGGTGCCGTCACCGCCGAGCACCGCCACCAGGTCCGTCTGGGGAGGCAAGGCTGGGTCAGGGGCAGCTCCATTGTAACCGGAGCCGGCCCCAAAAAGGCTGGCCGCAACTCCTTTGGCCTCAAGCCACTGCTGCAGCTCTTGGGCCTGCTGGTTGGCAGCCGGTGTATCGGCCTTGTAAATTATGCTAACCTGACGCATTGAACTCCCCTGCTGGGCACGCTAACAAAAAGCCCGGGCAGGCACAAGAGTAAAGGCGGAAGGCAGATGAACGACGATGACCTAATTGCCGGCTTGCACAAGGCGGTAAAACGGGAAGTCATCGAGCACTACCTGCGGCAGCGGCGCATCACCGAAGAAGAAATCCGGCTGGTGATGGAAAAAGCCTGCGCCTTTCACGGGGGCCTGGCCCTCTGGGAAAAGGCCAAACAACAGCTCATCCAAGCCCTGCTCAACCAGGAAACAGCCGGTAAATTCTGCATCCATGCCGGACTCAGGCTACCCGGCGGTCCCTCGGAAGAATACCTGCGATCATACCCCCGGCCCAAAGGCGCCACCCGCTGCCGCCGTTTCCTGAATCTGATCCAAGGCCTTTATCAAGATATCTATGATCAAGCCCGGCAACTCAAAAAAGAAAAACAAAAGCTCAAGGCCTTTGTGGAGGAAGTAAACCGAGACATCAGCACATTCGAAAATAATTACGATATGTTAAGTATATTTCAGTTCCTACGCTCTTTGGAGCCCTTTGAGCTGGAACGCCGCAAATTACTAGGGGTCAACTTCACCGCCAAAGAGACCTCCAAGGCCCTGGCCAAGCTTTCTTTCCAGCCCATAGCCCTGGAGACCCTGGCCCTGGACCATGGCCCTGAAGCCTTGCACTCGCCTCTGAAGGTCATTCCCAAAAGTAAAAGGCTGCTCAAAGACGCTTGCCGCCGCCATCCCCAGGCTGTTGACAGCCTTTGGGCATGATCTCAGATAATCATAAACTGTAAAGCATCACTTTTCACTTGACATGAAAGCAGGCAAGGGCTACCCTCATAGTTAAAGGCAGCCACTTACCAAGAGCCGCCTTTACCCAGACCCCAAGGGAGTGTCCT
>JASFOZ010000436.1:0-4044 GCA_050116255.1 Desulfarculaceae bacterium | reverse complement strand
CCGGCAACAAAAATGGCACAATCGATACTATGGTAAGGGCCAGGTCATTGGGGTCATGGAAGATGCCTATGCCCCTGACTTGGACGATCTCGCCCCTATGCAAAATCTCGCCGCCCATCAGTCCCACGCCGGTGTAATACTGGACAATGGCCGAAATAGCCAAGGCGGTCTCAACCAAGATCATAAACCAGACGAATTTGCGCAGCCGGGAAAAACTGTCCACCGACAATATGATCAGCAAATAAAGCAGGGCGACATTGCCGAACTCAAGAAAGGCGTCCAGCGCCCCTCCGAACCAGAGGTTTCCGATGCGCGACAGGGGCATGGTGAGCCAAAACAGCAAAACCAGCCAGTTCAGAGAAGAACGCCTGAACTTGTCTGCGCTGAAGCTGCCTTCCAGAAACACCGCGCACACACAGAATACAGCCACATAGTCAACAATGGGCCAACCCTTGAGGTCGTCCAGGAATTCCTGGGGCCTCAAAAACAAGACGATAATATAAAAAATCGTAAGGAAGAAACTCAAAGCCGGATTCTCCTCTGCTCTAGGGCGCCTGGCCGGCTGGGCCGGAGGAAGGCAATATTTTCTCCATGGCTGGGATCAGGGCCTGGGCCATTGCCACTTGGCGGCTCAAGGCGTCCGGGCCATGGGAGTTCTTAACCGAAGTCAGCCTCACCAAGGCGCCATCGGTGCGTCCCAGCATAATGCCGTCTAAAAAAAGGCGCAAGCGGTCCTTATACTCATTGGGCTCAACCCTGCCTCTGCCCTGATACCAATATAGCACGCTTACCTTTTCGGTCTGATGGGTCAGCAAAAAATGATTAACGCTCACAGGCCCCTGGGGTCCGGGAATCTCGATCTCACGCCGCATAGTTATCTGCCAACCAGCTCCGGGGAGGCAGTTTCGCGGCGAATGGATCATCTGTCCTTCCCTTTGCTGCCCAAAAAAAGCCACGAACAATGAAATCCCAAATCCCTGAGCATCACGATAGTTGCGGATCAAATAGGCTTGGGGTTTGAGAATGTTTAAACTCTCAGAGTCCAGAACCCTATCTCTTCCCACCGCCCTGAAGCCTGCCAGGTTACGGTCCAGGCTGGACAGGGGGCGGCGCAGGCTCATGGGCGTCACTTCCGCCTGGCCTTGTCTTATCAACAGGCCTGCTGCGCCCAGGATCAAGGCCGCCGCCAGCAGGGCTGTGGTCCGGCGCCATTTAACCGGCATGGCGCTGCCCTTTAGGGGTGGTCAGCCGGCGCAAAATCCAAGTAAACCCGGCCAGCATGGCAAAAGCCAGCATGAAAACCGCCCAGCCCATGGTCTCATGCGTGGCGCCCTCAAATGCCGCACTCCCCATGGTCTTGGCCAATAGCCCGGCCGCCACCACCCTCATGGCGTTGGCAATCACCGCCACCGGCGGCACCAAAAGCACTATCAAGATTTTGGACCAGCGGTTGGGCAGCATCAAATAAGCCAGAATAGTCCCGGCGGCAAGCAAAGAGACCAGGCTGCGAATACCCGAGCAGGCGTCAACCACGTTCATCACGATGTAGGGAAGATGAATGATGTTGCCCTCCACCAGCACCGGGGTGCCGGTGAGGCGTATCATCCAACCCGCCACCGAAGCGGCCACCAGGCGCAGGGGAAAGGCCACCGAATCGTAGAGCACATAAGGCAGCGGCACCATTAAGATCAAATAAAGAAAGGCAAAGAGCACCCGCCGGCCCACCGGCCAGCCGTAGGCCAAAAAGATCAGGCCCCACAACACCGGCACCAAACTTACCCGCTGTATGAACAGTTCATGCCCCAACTGCCCGATCACCAACGCCAATAGGCCCAAGATCAGAAAGACAAACCCGCTGTAGTTGGGCCCTGCTGCCACCTCCATCAAGTTCCGCCGTTGACGCCAGATCAATCCGGCCGAGACCACGGGCACCAAAAAGCCGTGGGAGTAGTTGGGGTCTATCCACCAATTGTGGACCATACGCACAACCGTCTCCCCATAAAGCCAGATCAGAAGCGCGGTCACCAACAGCCAGGCGACCAATGTCTCTGCGCCCAGCCGTGCAACCCCAGGCCTGAGGCTTGGCGTTGGCGTCATCTGCCGCCTCCCCCAAACAGGAGTATCTTGACGGTCTGGACCAGAATCATGATGTCCATGGTCAGGCTGGAATGCTTGATATAGTACAGGTCATAATTAAGCTTCTCCAAGGCGGCGGCCTCGGAGGCGCCATAGGGAAAACATATCTGGGCCCACCCGGTGAGGCCGGGCTTCATGTTATGGCGCTCGGCGTAAAAGGGCAGCTTTTCCTCCAGGCTCTTCACAAAATGAGGCCGCTCGGGCCGTGGGCCTACAAAACTCATGTCACCCTTCAGAACGTTCCACATCTGGGGGATCTCATCCAGGCGCAGTGACCGTATGATGCGTCCCACCCTGGTTACGCGGGGGTCGTTCTCCGGCGACCAGACCGGGCCGGACTCGTCTTCGGCTTCCACTATCATGGAGCGGAATTTATACACCACGAAGCTTCGGCCATACTGGCCCGCCCGTTCTTGCTGGTATATCGCCGGGCCTTTGCTGTCCAGGCGTATGGCAACAGCCGTAAGCAAGGCCAAGGGCGAGGACAAGATAAGCCCCAGAGCGCTAAAAAAAAGATCAAAGCTGCGTTTGCTGAAAGCGCGGGCAGGGCCGGAGGTGAATCCGGATGGAGAAAAAACCAGCCAACTGGGCCGCACATGATTGGCCAGGATGCGCCCAGCTATGGATTCATAGAAGTCTTCTCCGCTGACAATGGGCAGCCCCTGCATACGGCAACGCAGCAATTCGATCAGAGGCAGGCGTCCCCGTTTTTCGTCGGTGGCCACCACCACCATGTCGGCATCATAGTAGCGGACCAAGCCCAGCAGCTCGCCAGCGTCATCGCGGTAATCAGCCCTGAGCAGCCGGGCCCAAGATTCCATGAGGTCGGGGGACTTTGGGGAACCGCCTTCGCCCGGCTCCTCCCCGCCTTGCAAATCAACCAGGCAAACCACCTGATAGACATTGTCAGAGCGGCTGACCAGCTCCTCCAAGATGGCATCGGCCAAAGAACCAGCCCCTAAAAAAAGCACTTTGGTGGAAAAAAGCCGTTGTTTTAGGGCCCAGCCGTAGCCGAAACGCCAAATAAGAACCAGGCTTAAGATCACGAAAAAGCTAAGGATCATCACCCCCCGGCCTAAAAAGAGCAGGGGTACGATGTAATAGACCACGGTCAAGGCCATGGTGCCCACGGCCATGGCCTGGGCCACAGTGGCCAAGGTCCAGATGAAAGGGCGGGTTACCCGGAAATTGTAAAGGTCGAAGTAATAAAAGGTGGCCTGGAGTATGACCGGCACCAGCAGAATCCGGTGCCAGGAATATTTCCAGGTGAGGATCTCGGAAGCGCCCCCCAACCTGATGTAAACCGCTAAGGCTGTCCCCACAGCCATGAGCCCCGCCTCACCCAAAACGAAGATTATTTGATAGGGAGAGGGGCGGCTGGAGGGGACCAGCATCAGGCCATTTCCTCCAAACCCTTAGGAGTAGCCACGTTGGTTCCGTCTGAAACCGCCTGGAGTTTGTCATTCATGACCACTCCGATTATAAGGTCTGCCGGCAAATGGCCCAGGCCGCGCAAAACCACCTCACGATCGGTGTCGCCGCTAAGCACTACAAATATTATCCCCTCCACCAAGCGCGCCAGCACCGCCGGATCGTCGACCGCCTGCACCGGCGGGGTGTCCAACAGAATATAGCGGTCGCTGTAACGGGCTCTAAGCTCGTCCAGCAGCTCAGCCATCCTGTCCGTGCCCAAAAGCTCGGATGATCTCTGCGAGGGGGATCCGGCCGGAATTACGGAGAGCTTGTCCATTTTGGTCCAATGGATGATGTCCGGAACCTCGGCGCTGTGCTCTAGGTAGTCTGCCAGTCCCGGCCGGCGGGGCACGCCCAGAAGCCTGTGCATTTCAGGGCGGTGCAAATGGCAGTCTATCACCATGACATACTGCTGAAGCCCACGGGAGAAAGATA
>JASFOZ010000435.1:0-4059 GCA_050116255.1 Desulfarculaceae bacterium | reverse complement strand
AGGGAGGCGGCCCGGGAAGGCTGGCGCAGCTTGTTAATTACCACGGCCGAGCCCAAAGGCACCCGGTGCCGGTAGGCGCTGGTTTCGTCCAGGTCGGCTACGGTCAGGCCCAGTTTGAGCCAGGATACCTCCAAGGCCCGCTCCAGGGGGAAGGCCTCGGCCTTGACCTGGAGCACCTTAAACCGCTGGTTGGGTTTCTTGACCTTTAGGGTCAAGGTCTGGCCCACGGCCGCCGCCCCCAACACCGCCTGGTAATGGCTGGCGTTGTCCAGGCGGTTGCCGTTTATTTCGGTGATTAACTGGCCGCGTTCGATGCCGGCCCTGGCAGCGGGGCTTTTGGGTAAAACATGCAGCACCAAGGCTCCATGGGGGCCTTTCTGGCCGTAGTGGGCGGCCAGCTTGGGGTCGAGGTCTTGCAGGAAAAGACCCAGCCAGGACGGAGTCACCTCTCCGTAGCGCACCAAGTCATCGGCTATTCTCTTCATACGGTTGACGGGAATGGCAAAACCGATGCCCCGGGCTCCTTGGTAGATGGCGGTGTTGATTCCCACCACTTCGCCGTCCGCGTTGAGCAAGGGCCCCCCGGAGTTGCCGGGGTTGATGCTGGCGTCGGTCTGTATGAGGTCGTGGATCCAGCGCTTTTTGCCGGCGCGCACGCTTCGTTTCAGGGCGCTTATCACTCCCACGGTGACGGTATGGGACAGGCCGAAGGGATTGCCGATGGCGATGACGCTTTCTCCGATCATCAGGTCGTTGCTGTTGCCCATTACCACTTGGGGCAGGGCCTCCCTGGCCTTGATGCGCAGCACCGCCAGGTCGGAATCAGGATCAGCGCCCACGACCTGGGCCCGAAAGGTTCGTTTGTCGGAAAGGTGCACTGTTATCTGGCTGGACCGGGAGATGACATGGCTGTTGGTGGCGATGAGGCCCCCGCGTCCGTCTATAATGACTCCCGAGCCCAGGCTGGTGGTCTGGCGCTGGGTGGGTCCGAAAAAGTCTTCAAAAAACCGGTCCAGGGTTTCGTCCCCAGTCTCAAACAACCGGACCCTTTGGCGGCTTTTGCTGGTGATGCTCACCACCGCCGGAGCCACCGCCTTCACCGCCCTGACCACCGGAGTCATGCGGCGGGAGGTGGCTGCCGCGCTCAGGGCCGGGGCCAGGGTCAGGCAAATGAGCAAAATGCTGCACTTAAGCCAGGCGGGGTGTGAGCGGATCAAAAGCTTCATGGGGATCAAGACCAGTCGATGCTGCCGCGCCCGCCCCTGGGAGGCGGCGGCGGATCAGGTCTGGAAATGTTTGCCCTGGGGGGAGGCGGCGGCACCTGGCCGCTGCCGGTCATCTGGCGCAAGCGGGCCACCCGTTCGGCAATGGGGGGATGAGTGGAAAAAAGGCCGGCCAAGCCGCTGCCGCTTAGGGGGCTGACCGTGAACATATGGGCGGTCTGGGGCCGGGCCTGGGGCATGGGCCGCCGCTGGTTGGCCTGCTCCAGCTTGGCCAAGGCGCTGGCCAGGGCCTCAGGGTCGCCGCTCATATCAGCGCCGCCCTGGTCGGCACCATACTCCCGGGAGCGGCTGACCGCCATCTGCACCAGCATGGCGGCCAGCGGCGCCAGGATGGACATCATCAAAACGCCCACCATGCCCAAGGCGCCTCCACCCTCGTCGTCGTCGCCGGACCCGCCTCCGAAGATCATGCTCCAGCGGGCCATGCTGGCCAGGAACATGATGGCGCCGGCCAGAGTGGCGGCCACCGAACCCACCAGGATGTCGCGGTGTTTCACATGGGCCAGCTCGTGGGAAATCACACCCCTCAGCTCCCGGGGGCTGAGCAGGTTGACGATGCCGGTGGTCACCGCCACTACGGCATGATCAGGATCGCGCCCGGTGGCAAAGGCATTGGGGGTGTTTTGTTCCATGACACAGATTTTGGGCATGGGCAGCCCTGCCTTCTGAGTCAGCTCCCGCACCATGGCGAAAAGCTCCGGGGCCTGGGACTCTGTAACCGGCTGGGCCCGGTACATGCGCAGGATGATTTTGTCTGAGTACCAATAGGAGAAAAAGTTCATGGCTGCGGCCAAAAACAAGGCCAAGATCATTCCCTGTTGCCCGCCGATGGCCCCGCCGGCCAGCACCAGGAGCACGGTTAAAACCGCCAGCAATAACGTGGTCTTAATGGTATTCATCCCGGAAGATACCTCATAACATACTTATTTTATTTGCAGGCTCTAAAGTTAAGCAGGCGCATGTCAAATGTCAATGGCCGCTGCCAAAACCCCATAGGTTCCGGCAGGTTTGACAGGTTCTGGTGGCAAGGATAGACTTTTGTCTCATGCGCATACTGTTGACCAATGACGACGGAGTTTACGCACCAGGCCTAGGGGCGCTCCACCGCTCCTTAAGCCAAAACCATGAGGTCACAGTGGTGGCTCCAGAGACGGAGCAGTCCGCAGTGGGCCACTCCATCACCCTGGCCGATCCCATTAGGGTGCGCGCCTTGGGCAACCGCACCGGCTTTAAAGGTTTCGCCATAACCGGCACTCCGGCCGACTGCGTCAAACTGGCGGTGCACGAGCTGATGGACCAGTCCCCGCAACTAGTGGTCAGTGGCATCAATCTGGGCGCCAACCTGGGAGTCAACCTGCTATATTCGGGCACTGTTTCGGCAGCCAACGAGGCGGCCCTTCAGGGCCTGGCCTCTGTGGCCGTTTCTTTGGACACGCACACCGGCTCTGACTTTTCCTTTGCCGCTGATTTCACTGCATATTTGGTGGAGAATCTTGACCATCTGCCCCTACCTGCGGCCACTCCCCTGAACGTCAACATCCCCGACCTTCCCGCCTCGGAGATTCGCGGCATCCGCTTCACCCGCCAGTCCCGGTCCCGGATAAAAGAGCGTTTTGTGCGCCGGACTGACCCCCGGGGGCATGTCTATTACTGGCTGGGCGGTGAAACCATGGGCACCGAAGGAGATCAAGATACTGATTATCCCGCCCTGTTGGCGGGTTATATCACCATAACGCCGGTACGGTATGACTTGACAAATCATGAGGCCCTGGAGTCATTACTTGATTTTCAAATTAAAATGCCGTAGGGGGTTTATTTATTAAGAGGGAAACTGATAATATAAACGGTCTTATTAGGTGATTCTTTAGCGTGAGCTACTCCTGCTTCCGCCAGATCCGGAGGAACAGATGCCAGCCTACGAATACACCTGCATATGCTGCCGTAGCAGCGAGGTCCGTATAGCCGCCATCGGCGACCGGACCCTCATCTGCCCCAAGTGCGGTTGCCCCATGGAACGGCCAAATAATACCGCGTCATTATTGGCCTCCTACAAACAGGCAGCATCTTCCCAGGTTCAAACCTGAGTTAAGCCGCCGGACTCCTTTTCTAATAGAGCGGCGCCTAATCCCGGCTCAAAAGCCTGGGGGGGGATCTGTTTTCAATAGGGGCCTTGACATGGTCCCAAGTGAAACTAGATTTAAAGAATAGACTTTAAGGAGGATTTAAGGTGCCTATCTATGAATATAAATGTTGCGGTTGCGACGAAGAATTCGAGGCTTTGGTTCTAAGCCCAAGCGAAAAAGTGCGCTGCCCCAAGTGTGATTCCGCTGAGGTGGAGCGCCGGCTTTCTTGTTTTTCGGTAAGCGGCGGAAATGAAATTGCCGCTTCTACCGGATGTGCGCCTTCGGGCGGCTTTTCCTGAGCCAAGTAGATACACGGCCGGGAGCCGTTTGCTCAAGATTCAGCCCATCAGAAAAAGGGAAGGATCTGAGAAAAAGCCTGGGGGACTGGGTTTCTTAATTTTTAAATTCCGGTTGACGCTTTTCCATGAAGGCGCGGATGCCTTCGTGAAAATCGGGTCTATCCACCAGCCGGACGACTTCCTGGCGCTCCTCTTCCAATATGGTCTCCAAATCCGCCAACACCGCCCGATTGAGCAGGGCCTTGGTGGATGCCAGGGCCTCGGCCGGCCCCTGGGCCAGTTCCTGGGCCAGCTCCAGGGCCCGGGGCAGCACCTGATCGGCCTTAACCACTTCGTTGACCATGCCCCATTCCA
>JASFOZ010000434.1:0-4059 GCA_050116255.1 Desulfarculaceae bacterium | reverse complement strand
TGGCAAGTGTGGTGGTAGTGGGCAGCCAGTGGGGTGACGAGGGCAAGGGCAAGGTGGTGGACCTTCTTACTGAGAAGGCCCAGGGCATTGTCCGTTTTCAAGGCGGCAACAATGCAGGCCACACCCTGGTAGTGGCAGGGGAGAAGTTCATTTTCCACCTGATCCCCTCGGGCATTCTTCACCAGGACAAGACCTGCTTCATCGGCAACGGCGTGGTGGTGGACCCAGAGGTGTTGTTGGGCGAGATGGAGCGCCTGGACGAGCGCGGATATCCGGTGGGCCCGGACAAGCTGCGCATCAGCGAACGCGCCCATTTGATAATGCCTTATCACCAGGCCTTGGACCTGGCCCGGGAAAAGGCCAAGGGAGGCCAGGCCATCGGCACCACCGGCCGGGGCATAGGCCCTTGTTATGAGGACAAGGCCTCCCGCATCGGGGTGAGAATGGTGGATCTGTTGGAGCCTGAAATTTTGCAGGCCAAGATCCAGGCCAACCTGGAAGAGAAGAACTTCTGGCTGAGCAAGTACTTTGGCGAGCAGCCCCTTCCGGCCCAGGACATCTATGAGGAGTATCTGGAGTTCGGCCGGCGCCTGGCTCCCCATATCACCGACGTGGCCTTGGAGCTGAACCAAATGCTGGATGCCGGGCAATCGGTGCTGTTTGAGGGCGCCCAGGGCACCCATCTGGATATAGACCACGGCACCTATCCCTATGTCACCTCGTCCAATCCTGTGGCCGGGGCTGCCTGCACCGGGGCGGGAGTGGGACCCATCCGGTTCAACGCAGTTCTGGGGGTGGTCAAGGCCTACACCACCCGGGTGGGCGGGGGCCCCTTTCCCACCGAGCTTACTGACGAGACCGGCACCTGGATGCAGAAAAAGGGCGCTGAGTTCGGCTCCACCACCGGCCGTCCCCGCCGCTGCGGCTGGCTGGACGGAGTGGCGGTCAAGCAGTCGGTGCGCCTTTCCGGTCTGACCGGCCTGTGCGTGACCAAGCTGGATGTGCTCAGCGGTCTGGAGCGGCTGAAGCTGGGGGTGGGCTACCGTACCCCGGACGGCCGGGTGATAGAGTCCATGCCTGCATCTCTTAAGAAGCTCTCCCAGTGCCAGCCCGTGTATGAAGAGATGGAGGGCTGGCAGGAGGACGTCTCCAAGGTGCAGAGCTATCAAGAGCTCCCTCCGGCCTGCCGGGCCTATCTGGAACGGCTGTCCCAGTATGTGGGTGCGCCCCTTACCTTGATCAGTGTGGGCGCGGCGCGCGAGGCCACCATTGTTTTAAGGGATACCTTCTCTTAAACCCTAAGGCCCTTGCTCTGGAAACCACCAGGCGCCTTGCTTCACAAACCCGGGGGTTCAACAGGACATAGCAGATACCTTTGTCTGATCCAGCCGGTTCAGATGGGAACCACCACCTAATCAGTCAGGCGGTGATTATTGGTATTGGATAAACAGGTCTTCAGGGCTGATTGGCTGCTGCTGCTGGTGGCGGTGATTTGGGGCACCGCCTTTGTGGCCCAGCGCGCGGGCATGAGCTATGTGGGGCCTTTCACCTTCAATGGGGTGAGGTTCGCCCTGGGAGCCCTGATCCTGCTGCCCCTGATATGGCGGCAGAATCCTTCTGCTACTTATTACAACGGGCTTCCCGGCCTGCTCAAGGCCCGGCCCGCCCTGGGAGGCGGCCTGGTGGCGGGTTCGGTGCTTTTTCTGGCAGCCACCATGCAGCAGGTGGGTCTGGTCTACACCACCGCGGGCAAGGCCGCCTTTATCACCGGCCTGTACGTGATCATCGTGCCTCTGATCGGCCTGTTTTGGGGGCAGCGGGTGGGTTGGGGCGGCTGGGCCGGGGCCTTGCTGGCCTTGACCGGCCTTTATCTTCTCAGCATCACCGAGTCCCTGAGCTTCGCCCCTGGAGACCTTTGGGAGGTGGGCGGGGCCTTTTTATGGGCGATCCACATGCTGATCTTGGGCTGGCTTTCGCCCAGGGTGAATGTATTAAAGCTGGCCGCAGCCCAGTTTGCGGTATGCTCCCTGCTCAGCCTGTTAACTGCGGTCCTGATCGAGACCCTTACTTGGCAGGGGATCTGGTCAGGGGCTGTACCGATTCTGTACGGGGGGCTGGTGTCAGTGGGGATCGCCTACACCCTGCAGGTGGTGGCGCAAAGGCACGCCCCTCCTTTTCATGCCGCCATCATACTCAGCCTGGAGGCTGTGTTCGCCGCCCTGGCCGGCTGGCTGGTCTTGGATGAGGTCCTGTCCAACCGGGCCTTGGCCGGCTGCGTGCTCATGTTCGGCGGCATGCTCCTGGCCCAACTGCGGTCCTGAGGGCACGATTTAATCATTCTCCGGCAAAGGAATGAGTATATGCTTAAGTTCATCAGCGACTCTGAAAAAGAGATGTTCAGCCTGCTGCGCCAGATGGTGCTTATTCAAAGCGGCACCAAGAACCAGGCCGGGGTTGAGCGCATGGCCGCTTTGGTGGCCGGTCATTTAAAAGATACGGGCCTTAGGGTGGACCTGCACCCCCAGGAGGCCCACGGCAGCGTGGTGATAGGCTCCAGCCGGGCCGCCGGCGAGGCGGGCAATTTGCTGTTGATAGGCCACATGGACACGGTCTTTCCTCCGGACAGCGATTTCACCAAGTACCGGGAGGATCAGGAAAACGCCTATGGCCCCGGGGTGGCGGACATGAAGGGCGGTCTGGTGGCCGGCATATATGCCTTAAAGGCCCTGGCCCTGGAGGGCGGGCTGGACCGGATACCGCTTCGCATCATCTGCAATCCCGACGAAGAGGTGGGCTCTCCGGTCTCCAAACCCATCATCGCCGCTGAGGCCAGGCGCAGCTTTGCCGCCTTTTTGCTGGAGCCCTCGGGATTGGAAGGCAAGGTGGTCACCGGCCGCAAGGGAAGGCTGGGCTTTAAGGTCAAGGTGCGGGGCCGGGCCGGGCATGCCGCCTATGCCGGGCCGGACAAGGCCAGCGCGGTCTTGGAGATGGCCCACAAGATCATAGCCCTGGAGGCCCTGAACGGCCTGGTGCCGGGACTGACCCTGAATATAGGGCATGTGCAAGCGGGCGTGGCCCCCAACGTGGTGCCTGAGGAGGCGATAGCTGATGTGGATGTGCGCATCCTGAAGCAGGCTGACGGGGATGTGTTCCTGGAAAAGGCCGAGGCCATCCTGGCCCAGAGCCAGGTGCCCGGCACTGCTACCAGCCTGGAAGACCTTTCCCGGCTCACCCCCATGGAGCAGACTCCGGCCAACCGCAGCCTCTACCGCCTGGTCCGGGAGCAGGCCCGCGACCTGGGGCTGGAGGTGGAGGAAGAGCTGCGGCCGGGCTGCTCGGACGGCAACACCGTGGCCCAGCAGGGCACCCCGGTTTTGGACTCCATGGGTCCCTCAGGGGCGGAGTTTCATTCAGATCGGGAATACCTGGTCAAGGCCAGCCTGGTTAAACGTACCCGGCTTTTGGCCATTTCCATCAAGGAATGCTGGCGCCGGCAGCAGGAGGGCCGCCTGTTTTAGAGCCCGGCGGCCTGGACCAGGGCCTGGAAGATGGCCTGGGATGCCGGGTCATGCCGGGCGGTGCCTTCCGGGTGCCACTGCACCCCCAGGCAGAACCGCTCTCCAGGCAGCTCCATGGCCTCGATGACGCCGTCCGCGGCCTTGGCCGAGGCCTGCCAGCCCGGGGGCAGGTCCTTGACCGCCTGATGGTGGCCGCTGTTCACCCAGATACGGTCCTCGTCCACAATCTCGTGCAGCCGCGAAGGCCTGATCACCTCCACCTGATGGGACAGGGTGGCCTTGTCCACCGCCACCCGGTGCTTGAGGCACCCGGGCAGCTCCGTCTCCAGGTCCTGGAAAAGGGTGCCCCCGCCGACAGCGGCCAACACCTGGATGCCCCGGCAGATTCCCAATATGGGCAGATCCGTGTCCAGGGCCTCCCGGGCCAGGCTGAGCTCCATCAGGTCCAGCTCATAGTTGACCTCGCCCAGGCCGGGCCGGGGTTCCTGCTCATAAAAGCGGGGCAATATGTCAGGGCCGCCGGAGAGGATGAGGCCGTCGA
>JASFOZ010000433.1:0-4074 GCA_050116255.1 Desulfarculaceae bacterium | reverse complement strand
TAGCCTATCGCAAACAGAAAAAGTTCCTGGCGGAACACCACCACTATGGCAGCCAGCCTTTCGCCTTCAGCGCCCGCAATAAAGACTATTACAAAATATTTTTCCTATACTTTGTCCTGGTCATGGCCGGGCTGGGGCTGACTTATGCCTTTTTTCGTTCACCTTTGGGGCTATTGTTTTCTGACCCCGCGGTTTTTGATTCGCCAATTATGACCGTTTTGCTTCTCCTTATTTTTTATTTATTTTTCTTTTTTTTCGCCTCAGCCTACTTTTTGGTGGAAACCGTAAATCTGTTTTATAATTCCAGTTCATTGGGAGGGCACACCTTTGAGGCAGACCTGGAGCTCAAAGGTTATCTATGGCTGATTGTCAGCAACACCCTGCTCACCGCTCTCACCCTGGGTTTTTTTCATCCCTGGGCGGCGGTGCGCTCCCAACGCTACCTGGTGAACCACTTACACCTGATTCCCGGAGGCAGCCTGGATGACTTTGTGGCCCAGGAGCAGAGCGCGGTCAGCGCCCTGGGCGACGAGGCCGCTGAATTCTTGGACCTTGATTTAGGGTTGTAGATGATTCTCAAGGGCCAGTGGTGCGACGGCAAGACCTCGGCTGAGATCGCGGCCACTATCCGGCACCGCCCAGGTGGCGGGCTTGTGGTGGAGCGGGAAGAGAGCGGTGAATTGCTGCACCAGGCCGATCCTGCTGAAGTGCAGGCCTCCCCCCGCCTGGGCAGCACCCCCCGCTATCTGGCCTTTAGCGGAGGCGGCAAATTCGCCACTCTGGACAATGACGGGGTGGACGCCCTGTTGCGGCTTTGGAAAAAACGGGCCCCCATGGCCAAGGTGAATCTGTGGGAAGGCCGCCTGGGCTACGTCTTGATCTGCCTGGTTATCTTGGCCCTTTTCATCGGAGCGGCAATCAAATGGGGCATGCCTCTTACAGCCAGGCTTATTGCCGGCATGCTGCCCTCCTCCGCCTTCAGCCTGGCCGATAAGCAGGCCCTTAGCATAATGGACAAGGCCTTATTCAAGCCCAGCCAGCTGGATGAGGCCATCCAGGCCCGCCTGAGCCGTCATCTCCAGCCGGTGTTGGATGACCACCCTGCCCTTGGTCTCAAGGTGATCTTCCGCCAAGGCGGCAGCCTGGGCCCCAACGCCTTTGCCCTGCCCGCGGGCACCGTCATCTTCACCGATGAAATGGTGGCGCTGGCCCAAGATGACGACGAGCTGGTGGCGGTGCTGGCCCACGAGATCGGGCATGTGGCCCACCGGCACGCCATGCGCACCCTGATCCAAGACTCCATGTTGGCCTTTGGGGTCATGGCCCTGACCGGCGACGTGGCCGGCACCTCGGAGGTATTCATCGGCCTGCCCGTTTTTTTGACCGAGATGTATTACTCGCGGGAGTTTGAGTTTGAGGCGGACGGCTACGCCCTGGCCTACATGCGCAAAAAGGGCATAAAGACGGCCCATTTCGCCAACCTCATGCACCGCCTGGAACAAAAAGTATCGGGCGGCACGGCGGCACAGGAAAGCAAGATCACCAGTTACTTGTCAACCCATCCCCGGATGCAGGAGCGGCTGCGCCCCTTTGAAGGCAGCCGCTAATACAACCGCTCCCATCCTAAAAACCCATCTCGTGCTCCACCTGGGTCAGGGCTTCATCCAGTATGGCGCACAACTCATCAATCTGTTCCCGGGTGATGACAAGCGGCGGCCCGATCAGGGCCATGTCTCCGGCCTGGCCCCGGTCGCAGCCGCCCGAGGGCAGCAGGCAAAGCCCCCTTTTCAGGGCCTGGTCATAGACCTTCATATGATATTCAAGGCCGGGGTCAAAAGCGGCCTTGGTTTTTTTGTCTTGCACAAACTCCAGCCCCCACATCAACCCCATGCCCCGCACATCCCCCAGGGAGGGATGCCCTAAAAGGTCCTGTAAACGCGAGCCCAGATACTGCCCCATCTCCGCTGACCGCGCCAACAGCCCGTGCCCTTCCATGTAGTCCATCGCGGCCAGGCCCACGGCCATGCCCACGGGATGGTTGGAACAGGACTGACTGGCCCCGAAAATCCCGCTCCCAGAGGTTATGGCATCGGCTACCTGTTGGCTGATCATGGCCCCGGCCAGGGGGAAGTAACCCCCTGAGACGCCCTTGCCAAAGGCGATTATATCCGGCCGCCCGGGAAAATGATCGCAGGCAAAGTAGCGGCCTCCGGTCCGGCCCGCCCCACACATGACCTCGTCGGCGATGTACAGCACCCCGTGACGGTCGCAGATCTCGCGCACCATGCGGAAATACTGCGCCGGCGGATAGGCAGCGGCCAAGGCCGCACCCACCACCGGCTCGGCCATAAAGGCGGCCACCGTGTCCGGGCCTTGGGTCAAGATGGCGCTCTCCAAGGCCTGGGCGCACTCCAGGCCGCAGGTCTTTGGCTCCCGCCCGAACCAGCAACGATAGCAATAGGCCGGGGGTATATGCACAAAGTCCTTGAGATAGGGCTGATAATCAGCCCGGCGTCCGCTGACCCCGCTCCAGGACAGGGCGCCCATGGTGATGCCGTGATAGCTCTGCCAGCGGGAGATGACTTTAAAGCGGCCTTTCTCACCTGCGGCCAGGTGGCGGGTGCGGGCCAGCTTCACCGCCATCTCCGTGGCCTCGCTGCCTGAGTTAGTGAAATAGACCCTGGCCATGGGCTCCCCGGTAAGGTTGCAGAACCGGGCGGCCAGCTCCTCGCCCACAGGGCTGGAGAAATGGACCCGGTAGGCATAGGCCAGGCTCTGGGCCTGGTGGGACATGGCCTGGGCCACCTCATCGGCGCTGTGCCCCAGATTGGCCACCAAGGCCCCGCTGCAACCGTCCAGATAACGTTTGCCCCCAGTGTCGTAAAGAAATATCCCCTCGCTCCGCTCCACCTGGGGGTACTGCCGGTTCAGGTCCACGCCGATCAGATGCTGCTTTGCTGCCATGGGATTCCTATCCTTTCTTGCCCCGGGCGCTTTGGTACAGCTGACTGATGCCCTGGCCCAGGCGCTGGATTCCCTGCTCAATGGCCGCCTCGTCCAGGATCGCAATGGAAAGCCGGAAGCACAGGCCTTGGGTAGGCCCGTAATAGTGGGTGCTCCCGGGCAAGAGCGCCACCTTGCATTGGAAGAGGTGATCCAGGACTTCGTCTTCAGACAAAGGCAGACCCTTGAGCCTGAGCCAGGTGGTGTAGCCGCCCTGGGGTTTGGTCCACTCCACCTTTTTTGGGTCCAGATGGGCCTGCATGGCCTTGAGGGCCACCAGCATACGGCGGCGGTAGACCCGGTGCATGCGTTTTATATGCCGGTCATAATGCCCCAAGGCGCAGAACCGGTGCAGGGCCGCCTGATCCAGAAGGTTGCCGGCGACCAGGGAGGCCTTTTGCAGGGGGGCCAGGCGCTGGATGCACTCCTGGTCAGCCGCTATCCAGCCTATGCGCAGGCCGGGAAAAAGTATTTTGGAGAAAGTGCCCACATAGATCACCACCCCCTGGGAGTCCATGGATTTGATGGGGAGCACGGCCTTGCCGAAATATTTCAGCTCCTCCTCAAAACCGTCCTCCACAAGAGGAACCTGGTGCTTTAGGCAGAGGCGGAAAAGCCTTTCCCGGTGGCCCTGGCTGGTGGTGGTGCCGGTGGGGTTGTGGAAGTTGGGGATGGTGTAGATCAGGTCCGGTGAGGCCTGGCTGAGCAGGCCCTCCAGGGCGTCCAGGTCCATACCCCCTTTATTCATGGGCACTTCCATTATTTGCAGTCCGCTCAACCTGAACAAATCAATGGCCCGGGAATAGGTGGGGGCCTCCACCAGCACCGCCGCCCCTGGTTTGGTGAGCAGCCTTATCAAAAGCTCAAAGGCGTTTTGGGCGCCCTTGGTTATCATGACCTCAGGCGCAGAGACCGAGATTCCGTGCTGGCGCATGCGCGAGGCTATGTAGCGGCGCAGGGGCTCATAGCCCAGGGGGTCGCCGTATTGCAGCAGCTCCATGCCCTCATTGATCAGGGTCTCGTTCATGCATTTGCGGATAGGGTCCAGGGGAAACAGGCGGCTGTCCGGCA
>JASFOZ010000432.1:0-4075 GCA_050116255.1 Desulfarculaceae bacterium | reverse complement strand
TGGAAGAGACCATAGTGGCCTGCTACAGCAAGGGCGCCGAGCAGTCCGGCCCTCTGCTTGCTGATGTGCCCCGGAACTTCAAGATCATTATCCGCAAAAGAGGCGCACGCTTGGAAAGGCTGAAAGAACTGGCTTGAGGCGCGAGGCCTAACAAACAAGCCAGGGGTGTTTAAAGCCAAGAACGGTTTTTAAACGGATGACCGAAACGTTTTTAAAATCAGAAGACCGGAAGAGGTTCCCTGAGGCCTTGACGGACTCTAGATGATACAGGCCCGGGCAGGGGCGGTACCAAGATGCCGCCTTGCCCGGGGCTGCAACATAAAAGGAGAGATAAACAAAAAACCTGGGGCGCCCCGCGCTTGACAAGGGGCGCACCTGATTAGGACCCAGGGGACGGAGGCTTTTGCAGGCGGCCGTTTCCTTAATTGAAAAAGGAGGGTTCCTAAGATGGGCACCGCCACAGCCAAAAAGATAGACCCCATCCTGGCGGAGTTGGCCGGCATCGTCGGCGAAGATCAGGCCACCGACGCCAAACACATCCGTTACGCTTATTCCTACGATATGTCCTTTGTCACCCCCAAGCTGCCTGACTACGTGGTTATGGCCACAGAGGTGGAGCAGATTCAGCAGATTCTGAAGTTCGCCAATCAGGAGAAGATACCGGTTGTCCCCTACACCGGGGGCACCAACATCGGGGGCTTGTGCATTCCCGAGCGGGGAGGCATCGTCTTGGATCTGAAACGTATGAACAAGATCCTGGAGATCGATCCTCTGGATGGGGTGGCGGTCATCGAGCCGGGTGTGTCGCACGCCCAATTGGCTGCCGCCACCCAGCCCCTGGGGCTGCGCTTCGGATACCCGGTGGGCCCGCCTTCGGCCTCGGTGACTTCCTGCTGTCTGGCCCACGGCATCGGCGGCATGAACGCCCGCTACGGCCTGCAAAGCCAGGAGATCACCTCCATGGAGGTGGTCCTGCCCACCGGTGAGTTGGTCAGGGTCGGCTCCTGCGCCATTAACCCCGAGGCCTGGCACTCCACCCTGCCCATGCCCAAGCTGGACGGGCTCTTTAAGGGCTGGCTGGGCAGCACCGGCGTGGTGACCAAGCTGGGGATCAATGTGCACCCATCGCCGCCGCTGCTCAAGATCTTCACCGTCTCCTGCGAGACCGTAGAGGAGATGTACTCCTACATGCTGAACCTCAGCAATTACGAGATCTGCGACGATATAACCGCGGTTTCCTGGTGGCTGTCACAGGTGCCCATACCTTATCCCTACAAACCCAAACCAGATGACGCCGCCGAATGGAACTCCTATGCCACCACCTTCTCCTGGACCGACAAGGAGCGCGGGGCCCGGGAGGAGATCTGGGAAAAGGTGGTAAAGGAAGAAAAGGACAAAGGCTCGAGCATCCAGGTCACGCATTACCCGGAGGAGGCGCTCAAGGGCCGTACCCAGCTTCCCAGCCAGGTGGTTGGCTCCACCAAAAACTACTGCAAGCAAGGCGGCGGCGGCATATCCTGGCCGGGCACCTTCACGCCCGCCAAGAAATGGGCGCCGGTCTACAACGACTGGAAGAAAATCCTGATAGATCACAACCTGTCGCCGTCAGTGCGCATCAGCATGTACCGGGGAGTTCATTACGGCATGTGCCGGGCCATGATCCCCTTTAACAAGCAGAGTCCGGAAGAGACCGAGAACGCCCGCAAGGCCATTGTCGAGTGCCTGAAGGTGGATTTGGACCACGGAGGCATCCCCTACAAGCCGCCGGTGGACTTTGCCGAGGAGATCAACAAACGGGCGCACCCCGGGTATTTGATGCTCTTGAAAAAGGTCAAGGATTTATTGGATCCCAACGACATCATGAACCCAGGCAAGCTGGGCATTTAGCCGTCCGGACCATCAGGGAGGTCATCATGGAATGGAATATACCCAGCCTAAAAGAGCTGGAACACTTTATCTGGCGTTGCACGGCCTGCGGAACCTGCAAGGTGGCCTATGACTTCGGCCCTCCTGCCACCTGCAACCCCATCTGCCCGGCCGGAACCGAGTTTGGTTTTGAGGGAAACATGTCCAGCAAGGGCAAGATCGCTTTCGCCCGGGGCATACTGGACGGCAGCCTGGAATTCGACGAGGATCTGTTGAACGATATGTACCGCTGCACCATATGCGGCGGCTGCCAAACCCAGTGTCAACTGGACCACAAGCCGGTCATCCCCGAGATTTTCGAGGCTATGCGCCGGGCTGCGGTGGAAGCAGGGGCCGGCCCCATGCCCCTGCACCGTAACCTGGTCAGCTCCCTCAAGAGCTACAATAACCCCTACCAGGGTCCCCGTCGGTTGCGCACCGATTGGACCCGTCCCTTCAAAAAGGCCAAACGCCCCATCAAGGACTTGAACAAGGAACCTGCTGAAATCATGTTCTATGCGGGCTGCACCGGCGCCTTCAACCAGCAGGCCCGCTCCATCCCCGTAGCCACCGCCTCCATATTTCAAAAATTGGGGCTGGATTTCGGCATCCTGGGCGAGAGCGAGGTTTGCTGCGGCTCCACCGCCATGCGCATCGGCGATGCCGAGGAGTTCAAGCGCCTGGCCTCCCACAACCTGGAGCAGTTTCAGCAGATGCACAAAGAGCGGGGAGTGAAGACCATTGTGACTTCCTGCGCCGGCTGCTACCGGGCCATCAAAAAGGATTATCTCTTAAACTCGGATTACGACAAATACTTAGAAGGTATAGAGGTGATCCATACCGCCCAACTTTTGCACCGCATGTGGAAGGAGGGCAAGCTTCCCCTGGAGGTGGCTTTGGATCAGAAAGTCACTTATCACGATCCCTGCCACACGGGCCGCCATTTGAACAAATTCGAGGTGGATAAAGAGGGGTCCCAGCTATGGGAGGGGGCCTATGTGGACATCAGCGAAGAAGAATGCGTATATGACGAACCCCGGGAGCTCCTTGCCGCTATTCCCGGCATAGAGCTGGTGGAGATGGAGCGCATCCGGGGCAATTCCTACTGTTGCGGCGGCGGCGGCGGAGTTATGACCGGATATGGCGAGTGGGCAGCCAAGAATGCCAGCTTGCGCATAGAAGAAGGTCTGGCCACAGGGGCTGACAATATGGTCTCCATATGTCCTTTCTGCCACTACAACTTGAACGCAGGCGCCAAGCGGATCAACAGCCCGATGAAGCTAATTGACTTGGTGGAGCTCATAGATAAGTCATTACCCGAGCAGGGTTGAGGCTCAAGTCCGGGGCCTGACAAGCGTAGGGTTGTCCTGGGTCCGGGCGCAGACGAGGGTTTGCCCAGGGCAGGCCCAAGCGGGTGTGGGACAAGCCCTGACTCGGAAAAGAGGGTTGCGCCATACTCTTTGTAAACAAAGGGTGAATGGCCAAACGATCCGAGCTCGTTTATAAACGGGCAGCAACAAAAGGAGGGGTAGGATGAAAAGGGTTCTGGTCTTTACGCTTAGCCTGGTTACGGCCCTTGCCATGGCATTGCCCGTGTTGGCGGCTGATCCCGTCAACATCGGAGTGCTGGTGCCCTTGACCGGCATCGTTGCCAACGGCGGCAAGGAAATGAACAACGGCATCGACATGGCAGCCAAGGATAAGAAGACCCTCTTGGGCAGGCCAATAAAATTGGTTGTCGAAGACACCAGGGTCAAACCTGCGGTTGCGGTGAGCAAAGCCGAGAAGCTGGTCTTCCAAGACAAGTGTGTGTCTCTAATCGGCGTGTTCAGTTCCGGTGTGGGCCTGGCCTTGGCCAAGAATATCGATAAGCTCAATGTTCCCTTTTTGAGCACCCACGTGATGACCACCAAATTTTATGGCCTTCATCCCCTTGTATTCAGGTCGGGCCAGTTGGCCAATGACCAAACCGCCGTGGGCAATGTCAAGGGAATCGCGGCCACCCCGGACCTGAAGAAGCGTAAATACTATGTTTTGGTGCATGACTACTCCTGGGGCCACGACGCCGCCGAGCGTTTCATCAAACTGGCCAAAGAGCACAACATCCAAGTGGTGAACCCCAATTATGACAAAGCCCCCATCAAAACCAAGAATTGGTCCACCTATATCA